>CAVBMG010000148.1:0-4210 GCA_963596435.1 Agathobacter sp. | reverse complement strand
GCGTCCCTAGAACACAAAAGGAGGAAAGTATGGTAAAACCAGACAATTATCGTGAGGTGCCAACACCTTGTTATATTGTAGAGGAAAAGTTATTGCGGCGTAATCTGGAGATACTGCGTCATGTCTGTGATGAGACAGACTGCAAGATATTGCTGGCGCAGAAAGCATTTTCCATGTATTATGAGTACCCGCTGATTGGCAGATATTTAAACGGAGCGACAGCCAGTGGCTTATACGAGGCGAAGCTTGCCTATGAGGAACTGTGTTGTAAGGAGATTACAGATATCACCGGAAGCACCAAACATTGTGAGAACCATATCTTTTCTCCGGCGTATCCTGAGAAGGATATGGATGAGATCTTACAGATATGTGACCATCTGGTATTCAATTCTTTTGCACAGTGGGAGAAGTATAAGGATAAGGCACTGGCAACAGGAAAAGAATGTGGGATTCGTATTAACCCGGAGCATTCCACGCAGGAGCATGCAATTTACGATCCCTGTTCACCCAGTTCGAGACTGGGTGTGACACTGGCTAATTTCAGCCCGGAACTGCTGGAAGGAATATCAGGACTGCATTTTCATTGCCTGTGTGAGCAGGATGTGGATGCACTGGAGGAAACGCTGGCAACAGTAGAAGAGAAATTTGGAGCGTATCTGCCACGGATGAAATGGCTTAATTTTGGTGGTGGACATCATATCACCAGAGCAGACTATGATGTGGATAAGTTAATCAGAATCATCAAAAGAGTACAGGACAAATATAATCTGACAGTCTATCTGGAACCGGGGGAAGCAGTTGCTCTCAACGCAGGATTTCTTGTAACGACAGTGCAGGAAATCATTGAAAATGGCAAACAGATTGCAATTCTTGATACTTCTGCAGCCTGCCATATGCCTGATGTCATTGAGATGCCCTATAGACCACCTCTGTGCGATTCAGGAGAAGCCGGAGAAAAGGCATATACTTATATTTTAGGAGGTCCAACCTGCCTTGCAGGAGATATCATAGGAGAATACTCCTTCAATACACCGCTGCATATCGGAGACAGACTGGTATTTGGAGACATGGCAATTTATTCCATGGTAAAGAACAATACCTTCAATGGAATGCCATTGCCTGATATCATTGCTTTACATGAGGATGGCAGTTGGGAAGTAGTCAAACACTTTGGTTACGAGGAATTTAAGAGAAGAGTGTAAATGCATTCCTGTGATATTCCAGTAATCCTTCTTTCTGCAATTTGGACAGCTCCGCAGACATGGCGCTTCGCTCCACACACAGGAAGTCAGCCAGTTGTTGCCTGTCATAGGGAATGGTAAAAGACAGTTTTCCCTGACGCAGGGATTCAGCAGACAGATAGGAGAGCAGCTTGTCTCTTGTGGTGCGTTTGCTCATATGCGTGATTTTTTCATTAAATAATAAAACCTTTTGCGCCAGCGTTGCGACCAGATTACGAATAATCAGGTTGTGATGCTCGCAGGCAGAAGGACATACAGCGAGAATCCGGTTGACATCCATCCACAGAATCTCACAGTCCTCACTGGCTATGACACTGATATTCAGGGCAGCAGTCTTGGACGCGGCGAAAGATTCTGCGAAGGTGTCGCCCGGATTTATTTTTGTCATAATATTGCGGTGTCCCCAGATGTCTTCCTGTACGATCAGAGCACTGCCTGAAAGCAGCATTCCCATAGAGTCAGTGTGTTCACCAGCCCGTAATATATAAGAATCTTTCTTTTTTGAGACTTTGACTGCATTCAGGCAATGCAGCATAGTCAATATCTCATCTTCTTTTACTCCTGCAAAAATCGCAGAGTTCTTTAATAAAAAAATATATTCATCCATAAAATTCCACCATAAAAAATACAAACTTGTTAGATTTCCAACATACACGTTGCAATTATTATACTATAATGCACTCATAAATACAAAACATAAACGTTTTTTGCAAATTACAGAAAGGATGAAGAGGAATGAAGAGAAGAGTAATCCATATAGATCAGGATAAATGTAACGGTTGTGGTGCGTGTGCATCTGCCTGTCATGAAGGCGCCATTGGCATGGTGAATGGCAAAGCCAGACTCATGAGGGATGATTATTGTGACGGTCTGGGAGATTGTCTGCCAGCCTGTCCTACCAATGCAATTACCTTCGTAGAGAGAGAAGCAGCACCTTATGATGAAGCCGCAGTACAGGCAAATAAAGCAGCACTCCAGGCAGGCAAGGCAGTTGATGCAGCTTTTGCTCCCACAGTGTCCCGTCTGCAGCAGTGGCCGGTACAGATCAAGCTTGCACCGGTTAATGCACCTTATTTTAACGGTGCCCAGTTGCTGATTGCGGCAGATTGTACCGCATATGCATATGCCGGCTTCCATGAGAAATTCATGAAAGGACATGTTACTCTGATCGGATGCCCTAAGCTGGATGCAATTGACTATTCTGAGAAGCTGACAGAAATCTTTCGTAACAACGACATTCGCAGCATCAGCATAGTCAGAATGGAAGTCCCCTGCTGTGGCGGCATGACCTATGCAGTACAGAAGGCAATCGCCAACAGTGGAAAAGACATTCCATGCAAAGTAACTGTGTTGTCGATCAATGGCGACATTTTAAGTGAATAATTCATATATTCATATAACAGAAAGGTAGGATTTATGGACAATAAAATGTTTTGTTATCAATGTGAACAGACTGCGGGCTGCGCAGGATGTACAGGTTCTATAGGTGTCTGTGGTAAGACTGCAGATGTGGCACAGCTTCAGGATGAACTGACAGGAGCGCTCATCGGGCTGGCACATGCTGTTGAGAATGCAGGATATTTACCGAAGCAGGCTTCCAGAGCAATCATTGAAGGTCTGTTTACCACACTGACCAATGTAAGCTTTGATGAAAAGGCGATTACCAGACAGATAGAACTTACCCATGCTGCAAAGGATGCCATATCACCTATGTGCGCTTCCTGTGCTTCCCCCTGTGGTAAGACGAATGATTATGACTTGAACAGAATATGGGGAGCCAATGAAGATATTCGTTCCCTGAAATCGCTCATTTTATTCGGATTAAAAGGCATGGCTGCCTATGCATATCATGCGCTGATGCTTGGCTTTTCCGATGAAGAAGTGAATATGTTCTTCTGCGAGGCACTCTGCAAGGTCGATACAGAGGACACCATGGAGACATTATTGCCTACTGTTATGAAGGTAGGAGAGATCAATCTCAAGTGTATGGCATTACTGGATCAGGCGAACACGCAGACTTATGGTAAGCCGCGGCCTACGACTGTTCCCCTGCATGTTGAGAAGGGACCATTTATCGTAGTAACAGGTCATGACCTGAAGGATTTGCAGCTTCTTCTGGAGCAGACAGCCGGAAAAGGCATCAATATCTATACCCATGGAGAAATGCTGCCAGCTCATGCGTATCCCAAGTTGAAAGAATACCCTCACTTAAAGGGTAACTTTGGTACAGCATGGCAGAACCAGCAGAAGGAATTTGATAACCTTCCTGCCCCCATTCTGTTCACAACGAACTGTCTCATGCCACCTAAGGCAAGTTATGCAGACAGAGTTTATACAACAGAAGTAGTGGCGTTCCCCGGTGCAACTCATATTGGGGAGGACAAAGACTTCACCCCCGTGATCAACAAGGCTCTGGAGCTTGGCGGTTATAGCGAGGAACAGAGATTCCACGGTATCAATGGTGGAGAAGAAGTGACCACAGGATTTGGCCATGATGCGATTCTTGCCAATGCAGATAAGGTAGTAGAGGCTGTAAAAGCCGGCGCAATCAGTCATTTCTTCCTGGTAGCAGGCTGTGATGGTGCCAAGCCCGGACGTAACTACTATACAGAGTTCGTGAAGCAGACACCGTCAGACAGTATTATCCTGACTCTTGCTTGTGGCAAGTACCGCTTCAACGACTTACAGCTTGGAGAGATCGGTGGACTTCCAAGGATTATGGACATGGGACAGTGTAATGATGCCTATGGTGCAATTCAGGTGGCAGTCGCTCTTGCAGGCGCATTTAACTGTGATGTCAACGAATTACCATTATCTTTTGTACTTTCCTGGTATGAGCAAAAGGCAGTCTGTATCCTGCTGACCCTGCTTCATCTTGGAATTAAAAATATCCGCTTAGGTCCATCCCTGCCGGCATTCCTTTCACCGAATGTATTGCAGTATCTGGTAGACAACTTCCAGATTGCACC
>CAVBMG010000147.1:0-4285 GCA_963596435.1 Agathobacter sp. | reverse complement strand
ATGACAAGTGAAGAGAAGAAGAAAAGAAAACGCAGGAATCTCATGATTACATTGGGTGTGATCCTGGCTATTATTGCAGTAATCGCAGCTGTGATTGCCTGGATATGGCCCAAGTCCAAAGATATATCAGAAAGTACGGTTTTTCAGGCGCAGAAAGTAGAGCAGCAGACACAGTATATTATTTCTTTATTGGACGAGGCTGATTATACGACCTTCAATACCTGTACAACAGGTGATATGAATACGACACTGACACCGGCAGCAATCACCCAGGCAAAAGCCAAAGTCAGTAACAATTTTGGAAGCTTTGTGTCATTTGGCGAGATCACGATGGATGAGATGAGCCAGCACGGTAATGTGTATGCTTTTGCGCAGCAGGAAGTGAAGTACGAGAATGTCACAGTGATTTATTCCCTGACTTTTGATGAAAATATGAAGCTCGTAGGTCTGTATATCAGATAAAAGACATAGTACATGCAATACGTGCATATATATAATGATGCCAGGGGCTTAATGCCCACCCAATATGAGCATAAAAATGGAGCGTTTATTGCATGGAGACAATCAGAATATCGGCAAAGAGCATAATAAAAGGAGAAGTGGCAATATGTCTGCTTCTCCTTTTTCTATATGGATTCAGACAGGCAGGGAGCGTAATCAGGACAATGTCACAGGTGACAGAAGTGCATAAAATCGCAATTACCTTTGATGATGGTCCCCATCCTGTATACACGCCAAGACTTCTGGATGGACTGGAGAAGAGAGGCGTGGTTGCCACCTTCTTCGTGACAGGTGAGAATGCGGCACAATATCCTGATATTATCAAACGTATGGATAAGGATGGTCATCTGATAGGAAACCATACCTATACGCACATTCAGCTGACCAGTGCCAACCGTGACAAGTTTCGTTCAGAATTGGTAAAGACCAATGAAACACTGAAACAGATTATAGGTAAGGATGTAACCTTTGTACGCCCGCCCTATGGAAGCTGGGATAAAAGCTTTGAAACAGAATTGAATATGTTCCCGGTTCTGTGGAACATAGACCCTCTCGACTGGTGCTCCAATAATGCTGACTGCGTGGTGCGCAAGGTAGAATCCAATGCAGAAGAGAGTTCCATTATCCTTCTGCATGACTGCTATGATACATCTGTGAAAGCCGCACTGCGCATTATAGATGATCTCACTGCACAGGGGTATCATTTTGTCACGGTGGATGAGATATTATTTGATTAAAAGCCCTCTTGGGCATTGAATTTGTACCTCTTACCTTAGAATGATTGAGTAACCTGTAGCATCTGTGTATAATGAAATTCGGAGGGAACAAAATGAATATTCAGATTGTGGAACATAAGGAGAACAGTACACAGATCATGATCAAATGTCCTAGAATTGATGATGAAATTATGCGGTTAAAAGCCCATATTGAACTGTTTGACAATAAATTGACGGCTCGAAAGAATAATGAAGCGTATTTTGTTAATGCATCAGATGTATTGTATTTTGAATCTGTGGACAACCGTACCTTTTTATATACTGAAGGTGATGTGATGGAAGTGAAACAGCGCTTATATGAGTTGGAAGACATTCTATCAGAGAAAGATTTCATCAGAATATCGAAATCGCAGATCGTTAATATCAATAAGATTTGTTCATTGAAGCCGGAACTGAACCGGACGATTCTGGCAACCATGTGTAATAACGAGCAACTTAGTATTTCAAGAAAGTATGTAAAGAACCTTCGCAACATGCTTTCCATGTAGGAGACGATTATGTATAAAAATAAAGAAGAATATCGCAGGTTTTTAATATGGTTAAGAAATGGCACAGCCTTTTGCACAACATGGCTTTTTATCCTGTTTGCAGGCTACAATAAGCTCAAGCACATAGAAGCCATTTCTACAGATCAATTAATCGAACTCATTTTATTGAGTTTTGGTGGTGTATTTCTGTTCAATTTATTTTTTACACGTTTGTTTATTAAAAGATGGAATTTTATGAAAAGACTAACTGGATTTATGCTTACCATAAGCCTTTATGAAGGTATCTGTTTCCAGTGGCTTGGATATTTTAGAAAACCGGATGCAATAATCAGATGGGGGATATTTGCAGGAATTGTTTTGACGCTGTATTTTGGCTGTATTATGATCTATCAAGGTTATAGCAAAAGACAGGGTGAAATCTACACAAGATCATTACAGGCATATCAGAGCAAAAGGAGCATGGAAAATGGAAAACAAGGATAACTTATTATTGGCATTGCAGGAACTTAGAAAAGACAGTGCACAAAAGTCAAAAAGAGGCATCTCATTTATTATGGCATCTGTCTTTGTATGGATTTTGATTTTATGTATTCATTTGTCTGCATTGCCGATTTTGACCAAGAATATGCTTACATTCTGTTGTTCCATACCGTTGGTTCCGCTGGCTTGTTTTATTTCTAAATTAGTTGGCGCTGATTTTCAGAACAGGGAGAATCCGCTTACGCAATTAGGCATACTGTTTGCGGTAAATCAGATACTCTATATCCTGATAGCAATGTGGATTTATGCAGCCGTACCAGATAAAATGTTGATGGTCTATGCCATGATATTCGGAGCACATCTACTTCCATATGGCTGGTTATACCAATCCCGGACATATTGTATATTCTCTGTTCTGGTGTCAGGGCTTGTACTATATGTCGGCTGCAATTATTCCACAGCTATAGTAGCAATGCTTATGCTTATAATAGAAATACTATTCAGTGTGTGCCTTTGGATAGAAAATAAAATGGATTATTCCACTCTCTGAAATTCTCTCCAAAAGGCGATAGTCTCCTGTAAATCGGCTTCATCTTCAAATAGATTCAGCTTCTTGGCAGTTTCAATCGCAAAATCTACATAGCCATTGGCTCTGGCAGTTATGATATTATCGCAGACCACAACATCCAGGTCGGTAGAATGTGTGGAGTCGATTCCATCCAGGAGACCGGCGTGCTCCAATACATCTACACCGGCACAGATGCCGGCAATGAGTCCGTGATTTTGATTTACCAGTCTTAAATAATTCCAGACATCTTCCTTATCAATAGGAGTAATATCACCGCCGGGAACAATCAGCAATTCAACATCAGTGGGGTTAATCTCGTTTAATGCACCCTCTGTATGAATGGAATATCCTTCCATTGCTGTTATTGTCCCGCCATCTGGTGAGACGAACACAACATCCTTACCGGTTACTTTTAGAAAATAATTTAATATGACAATTTCATAGATACAACTACTATCATATAGAAGTACAACAGATTTCATTATAGATCCTCCTTTTTATGGAAGTTCTTGGATATATCCAGCGATGCAGGCAACCGTCTGCCGTTGATGGTACGCAATAAATATCATATCACATAACGATATACGATAGCAACAGAGCCTTTTAAATGCTATTCTGATGTGGAGTGAAAGAAAAATATACACATTTTAGCAGAATGCAGGATTGTAGAATATTACCAAATCTGAAAGAAATTGTAGTCATTTTGCACTTTGTATAAGTTGCCTAATTTGTTCAATAGTGCCTTTGAAAAATTGTGCATTTCCATGATAAAATATTTTCGGACGATGAAAGATTATATGCATTCAGTTTTGGATGCATATATTTTTAACTTAAATGGAGGAATAACTATGTATCAGATTGGACAATGCATCGTGTATAGAAATGTTGGTGTATGCAGAGTAGAAGCAATAGGAAAGCTTGGATTTACCTCGGATAAGGACAAGGAATACTATACCTTGCAGCCACTTAATGCCAATGGAAATGCCAAAATCTATGTGCCGGTGGATAAGGATACATTTATGCGGAACGTGATCACCAAAGATGAGGTATATGAATATCTGAATAAATTGCAAACAATGCAGATAGAGCCTTTCACGTCGAGAAAGACTGTGCAGTTGACAGAGCATTATCGTGAGTTACTGGATAATTATGGTATTGAACAGCATTTGAAACTGTTCAAAGAAATATCACAAAAAGAAGAAAAAGCCAGGAAGAATGGTAAAAAGCTTGGACAACTTGATACAAATTATAAGAATCAGATTCTGCATCTTCTTGTGGATGAATTTTCCTATGCATTAAATGAGACGCCAGAAGCGGCAAGAAAGCTTTTATATGAGACAGTCAGTGTATTGGTTTAAAATACATGGAAATTGCAATTTCTTTCCTCTCATTTTATAATAGTAAAAAAGCAATTAAGGAGCAGAATGAAAAAATCAATCAAGTAAAAGAATCAACTTTGGTAGTTGGAATTG
>CAVBMG010000146.1:0-4305 GCA_963596435.1 Agathobacter sp. | reverse complement strand
CTTCCATCATACTCAAGTTGCCAAAGGTAGCCTGCGCCTCCTACAAAAGATACTAATCCAATTCCTACACCACCATCATATCCAAACTGCAAAGATGCTGCGATATTAGCTTCCCATTTGCCTGTTGCTTGGAATCCATACATAATATCGTAAGCTTTTTTATAAGCTCTTGACTCATCTGTTTCAATTACAGATGTTTGCTTAGAAGTTGCAAGAGGGATATCTGGAAGCGTAGATACTTTGACTACTTCCGGATTCCATCTGTCATAACCATTCAAATATGCCTCATCACTATAAACAAATTCAATCAAAGCCATGCTATAAGGACTATTCGGCGTAGGGTCTGCATCAGGGTCTTCGTTCCAGATTGCAGCAGGGGAACCAGAGTCGCCTGCTTTTATAGAATCAGCCCAAGCGTCATTAATTTTTATTTCAATTCCATTAGAAGCCCTCCAAGTAGTTCCAGTAGTCCATCTGTGTTGTAAATCTTCATAAGTTAAACTACCATCTGGATTTACATCGAAAGTTGATACGCTGTCAGCAGACTCTTCGGCTGCCTGTACTTCTTTTATATTTCCACATACTGTAATTGATACTGCTGCTGCAAGAAAACCTGCTAAAAATATTCTTTTCATAGATTCTATCCTCCACTATCTTCTAATACCATATCCCGGTGCATTCACTCCTACTCTGGGAGCAATTCTGTAGATAAAGCAGGTAGGCTCACAGCCGTCACCATAACCAGTTATTCTGGTTGTATCTTCTGTCTGGGCAGTATAGGAAGAGCATATTCTTGACTGTGTACCGATATCATACCACTTATCATAATATTTCCACGGTGCATAACCTATGTTATAATCCTGATCTTCATAATGCCAGGGACCATACTCTTTATCTCCGTACAAATCTGTCTTGATTGCAGAATAGATTTCTTCTGCATCAGGAGTAATCAGACGTAACAGTCCATGCAAATATCGCATGTCCATTTCATTTGGATACATAATAAATTTCACTGTCCACACATCATCATAATATTTTCCATTTATCGTATTCACTGCATGTGGCCCATATGATATTTCAAATGTCTTCTGTGCACAATATCTATCGGGATTTGCATATGGATACTTAACCTCTATACTATCAATCACATTACCATATCGTCCATCAGAGCTATGTCTGGTTACATGGCACCCAATAGGAACGCCTACCGAAGCATCTATCAATCTCCATTCCATCATTTCCCTGCCAGTAAGCCCTTTCTCTGTGAAATTGGAATAGGGCCAATATTTGCCTTTATGTGCCCATATCAGATTATTATATTGCTCACTGTAATTCAACATATCTTCTTCATAGTCAGCAGGATAGCGCCAGGAAGTACATACAGCCGGTAAAGGAATTGCTGCAAACTCCTGCTCGGTTATGCCTATACTTTCAAAAGGGAAATATTGGCTCTCAAGATTTGAAAAATCGGGCAGGCATCCATACGCCAACGTAGAATCAACAACATTAATAATGCCAGTACTTGGATTGGCTTCTACCTGTGACGTATCATATGCATTTTTCAAAAGACAAAGCCCGTAGTATGGATCACTGTAGACGGTATAATCCTTATAATTAAACCAGTCGCAAGATGCCATAGTCATGGTTGCAGTTGGATCGTTCCATTGCCCGGTTGAATAATAGGGACTTTCTGCTCCATCCTGCTGAAGGGACAAATTAGCTGCTTCCTTCCACTGAGCTGCCGCATTTGCATCACCGGTCTCCTCTGCCGCATAGACATTCATTGTCTGTAACATACTTGCAATAAGCAACACACTTATTGCTCTCATCCTTCTCTTCATATTGTACCTCCGTGTACTGACCATAATTACATAGTCCATATTTCCTATTTTATCACATTCACAGATATATGTATTGCACTTTTTTAACCCATTTGCTCTCCAACGTTTCTTTTTGATTATCAGTCCCTGCTCATTTAATTCTTTTTCTGCTTTTATTTACGTTTCGTATCATTCTTTCAAGCCTTTCTTTATACTGCGTTTTTCCTGCAGAATATCATAATAATATTTACGTTGCTCTGTTATATCCTGTTTACCTTCGTTTACAAGAAAGTCTTTATCATTGCGCCAGCTGTAATCATATACAGAAAATGATTTCAGTGCTCCATCTTCCCCAAATGAAAGTGTATAAAACTTTGTGTAATCTTCTGAAATGTACCTGAATGAACAGGATTGACGACCGGCATCACGACATATCCATGCAGGCATACCCAGTTCCTCATAGACTTCCTCATAAGTAGTGCCATAAGAAATATCACCCATAAGCTGTATTGATGGGAAAGTATTTATTTCTTCCGGGAAATAGGTGAAAAAATCATACACAAATCCATAAATTATTTTATTGCTGCTATCAGTTTGAAAATCTGCATCATCATATATTTTCAGGCTGATTGATAATGGGTTTTCCAAATAAGTATCATATTTTTTGGAATTAGTTATCATACATGACCTATTCTCGATATCCCGACTAAAGGTTACATATTGGGGAGTATCTTTATAAATAGAATAATTCTTAAATCCCGAATCTGAAAAATATCCAGCCATTCGCCAATTATCTAAAGCCAGTACATCATCAAGCATTGTTTTACCTATTTCAATTATCTTACCGTCAAATTCAAATGTCATGTTATCCCATATTGCACTTGAATAACCATCAGGCAGACCGTCAGTCTGTGCAAGATCATAAATTAATCTGTCACACAAGTCCATATCTTCAACCGGTGTGATCTGTAATTTTGCTAATCTTTCCTCTGTTTCCGCTGTTGCGTATACTACATGATAGCTGCCTCTTTTGGGAGAATATTCCATGTAATAATGACTGGTACCACCGGAAGTTCCACCATTAAAGAAAAACCAAAGCTTATGATCTGATTCATCATATACTTCTCCTTTATCATTAGAATACTGCTCATATAACGGCAATACAATGCCATCTTTTATTCCCAGCACAATAAACTTTGTACTGTACCAGTTTTCATACTTCAGTATTAATTCCTCGCCTTCTGTTTCAGTGGAAATGTCATATCTAAAGCTCTCCAATTCTTCATTCGGGTCGTATTCAAACCAGTATATTCGGTCGGTAACTCTCTCTTTATCATTATAATAATACGTGGACAAATAACAGGATTTGTAATAATCTTTTGACAGAAGTTCATCATAAGATGTCACAGAAGTATTAACCAGCGTCACCTCTTTAGAACCATCAAAGAAATTCATGGTAGTACAAACGCCGTCCTTAATTACACCTTTCACAGCATGCGTCTTCCCATTCTCAACCAGAGTTGCTTCAAACGAGTCATCCGAGCACTTAAATTCGTCAATAGAATAATGGGCAATATAGTAGTTATCATTGGTAAGCTTATCCCCAATGCTATCCGAATTTATGTAATAAGGCCAGCCTTCCAGAATTGAAAATGTATAATATTTATCATCCCCTTCATAGCAGCCTTTTACATAAGAATAAAACTGTTCTGTTTTAGCAGACATACCATTTTCATCCTGGCTATCATGATCTGTTTCAGAAGATTGGGACTCTCTGGTCTGAGCAGTATCTTCATCTTCTACCGTACTATCCTCTTTCACAGTAACCGTTTCAGCTTTGTTACCTTTGGATGAGTGTGGAATCAAGCAGAAAAGCACAATACAAACAATGAGTATGATTTTTCCATTACGTCCTGCCCATGCCTTTTTCAAAAATGCCTTCACATCATCAAAGGTTACATATGTTATATTGGTGTACTCTTCTTTGCCCAAGCATTGTATAAATGACAAAATAACTCCTATCCATGCATAGATAGTGTACAGAAAGCCTATATGGTAGACCGCATTGCCAAGAAGAGGCACCCTGCCCAGAATCAATTTCAGGATTCCGATACAGATTCCAACAACAATATAAACTCCAATCGTAAGTAAAAGTGATTTTATGCTTTTGTTTTTTATATTTTTATTAATTAAAAAATAACGCAGCACCTTTGACATATTTTTCCCCGCCTCCATGTTCTGATAAATGATATCATATATGTATTCATATTTTGATATCATTTATTATAACTCATACATATATCTTATTGCAAGGTAAATATTACGACTTTTCTTAACGTTGGCAGTTTAGTGCAAAAATATTATTTTATAAACTGAGAATTTAACAACACAAAAAAATTCCTTAGCCAGATTATTTCTAACTAAGGAATTCATCTATACATTAATACATTAATTCTTAAAGCTATGGATAGGAGCAGGAATGCGT
>CAVBMG010000145.1:0-4361 GCA_963596435.1 Agathobacter sp. | reverse complement strand
AATCTATGTTCACGGCAGAGATCGAGAATGTAAATGACATAGTGGCATATCTGAGTGGCAGGATTCCAAGACAGACAGAGAGAAAAGGCATTGTATTGTGTCTGCGTTCTGACCCTGAGAGTGCACTCTCTATCAGTGATAAAAAGGCATTGCAGCAGGCATGCTATGAGAAATCGTCCATTGTAAAGATAACAGATACGTGTCTTGGAAGAGAGATTGACAGAACAGATAGAGAAAAGTATCTGATGCAGAAATGGAGCGTATTTGCCAGGGCAGAGCTGGTGGTAACGGACAGACTGCATGGAATGATTTTCTCCCTGATTACGGGAACACCCTGTATTGTACTTGGTAACAATCATCATAAAGTGAAAGCAACCTGTGAGACATTCAGAGACTGTAAGTATCTGTGGTATGCAGAAGATGTGAAAGAGGCTGTGGGCATAATCAGAGTAAAAGACAGCACGAAAATACCTGCTGCACCATATGATACGACAAAATATTATCAGAAGCTGGAACAGCTCATCATAACGAGGTAGCGGGAGTCAGGACATGAAGGATAAAATCAGCATTATTGTGCCTGTATATAATGTAGAAAAATATCTGGCAGAATGTGTAGACAGCATTACAAAGCAAACCTATCAGAATCTGGAGGTGATTCTGGTTGATGATGGTTCTACAGACAGAAGTGGTGCGATATGTGACCAGTTCGCTCAGATGGACAACAGGATTATTGTGATTCACCAGAAGAATCAGGGAATTTCTGCTTCACGAAATGCAGGGCTGCAAATAGCGACCGGTGATTATATTGGATTTGTGGATTCGGATGATGTGATTCATCCACAGATGTATCAGTGGCTTATACAGGCAATGAAAGAAACTGACACGGATGTCACAATTTGCCATGAACTTGCATTTTGCGAAGATACCTGTAATTTTTCACAGATGACCTCTTTTCATATAGAAAGAATAGAAGACAAAAGACAGGTATTTATGCATTTTATGGACAACTGGACAGGTCCTGTCAACTTCGTGTGGAACAAGTTATATAAACGAAAGCTGTGGGAGGGATTACGTTTCAAAGAGAATATAAAAATGGAAGATATGTATATCCAGCCGGAGCTTATGAACCGGATAAAGAGAGCAGTGTGGATCAAAGAAGCACTGTATGGCTACAGACAAAGACAGGGAAGTACGATGAATTCGGATAAAAGGGACGTGTATCGCTTCTGGGCAGCAGCGCAGTGGCATCAAAGAGAGATTGTGGCGCAGAGCAACCTTACTGATTTAAAAATACCAATGGATGTCTATACGTTCAAAATACTGGTAAGACTTCTGTATAGGGCGCAGAAAGCAGGTATGCGGAGATTGAGAAAAAGACTGAGAGGAAAGTGATATATGAAAGAGCAGTTAATCAGTGTCATTGTCCCTGTATACAATGTTGCGCCATATCTGGATGCATGTATGAACAGTATTGTGACACAGTCCTATCAGAATCTGGAGATTATTGTGATTGATGATGGGTCTACGGATGAGAGTAGCAGCATATGTGATAAATGGAAGGACACAGACGAAAGAATTAAGGTAATCCATCAGAAGAACCAGGGATTATCCGCAGCAAGGAATGAAGCTATGGAGCATATCACAGGGCAGTATGTAGCCTTCGTAGATTCGGATGATATCCTGCATCCCGATATGTATCAGCGTCTGGTCTGGGCGCTGGAGAAGGAAAAGGCGGATGTTGCAATCTGCCAGGAGATATTATTTTACGAGGAAGCATTTGCTTTTCCAGATTGTGATGAAATCTGCCAGGAAGAGGTCGAAGACCGAATACAGTTACTGAGACATATGACGGATGCCTGGAGTGTACCGGTCAATGTGGTATGGAACAAACTATATCGAAGAAGCCTGATCGGAGAGAACAGATTCTTTGTCGGGAAAAAGATGGAAGATACCTATTATAACGTAGATGTACTGTTACGTGCGAAGAAGGCAGTCTGGGTAAAGCAGAAGTTATATGGCTATCGTCAAAGAAAAGGCAGCATTATGAATGATGGTGATGACAGACTTTATCTTGATTACATAGAAGCCATTCTATATCAGAGAAATCAGATATACAGAAGTGGATTACAGGAGTTGTATCCGGCTTTTGATTCCTGGGTATTAAGAATTATTGCAGGAAAACGAAAACAGGCTGTAGACAGACGCAGGTATGGTATTGCATCAGAATTAAGGAAAATCTACATCAGAACATATAATGAAACAAATACAAAGGATTTGCCAATTAAGGATAAGGTAAATATTCATCTGGCAAGATACTGCTTTGGTGCATACTGTATTGTTCATCGAGCAGTTTCTTATAAATTATCATAACTTATTATAACTTTTCAGAACCAAGTACGATTGAGAGAGCAAGGAGGTACTACGTATGAAACGAAAATTAGGGGGAGCTATCGTAAAAAAATGCATTGTGACAGCCATGTCAGTTATGCTGCTGGGTAACTCTGTATTGACAGTCAGAGCAGAAGAGACAACCCCGATGCAGGCACAACAGGAAATACAGCAGGAGGAGGAAACACAACCAGATCAGGAAGAAGTGCAGAATAAAGAGATGCATAATGAGGTTGTGCAGAATCAGCAGGAGGACTCACAGGCAGTACAGTCAGAGACAGAATCAGCAGTAGAAGAAACCGTTCAGACAGCTGTGGAAGAAGCAGAAAGTGCAGCCAAAGAAGCATCACAGATTACAGAGGATACGAAGCAGGAGCTTGACAGGATCCAGAGTGAAGTAGACGAGAACAGAGAGACTCTGGAACAGGAAGCAGAAAATGTCCAGACTGAGGCAGATCAGGTAGAACAGGAAGTAGGGAAAAGTCTGATTACAGTGACTGACCCGGATGGAGAAGAAAGATACGAGGTCATTGTAGGAGAGAAGACGCAGGAGGATGGAAGTATCAGCTCTGTAACGATGCAGGATTATGTGGATACACAGACACAGATTGCAGAGAATGCCAAGGCTGAACTGGAGAAAGCACTGGAGGAAAATGCAGATGAAGCGCAGATTACAGAGTACGCAGAGGCTGTAAAGGAAGCAGCAAAGGATGTATATAATGCAGCCTATCTGGCAGAACAGGCTTTTGCCAGGGCAGAAGATACATTAAAGGAAGAAATCAGGAAATATAACGCCTGTGCCAGGGCATATGGATATGAACTGCTCTCCTACAATGGGGAAATACTGGAATATACCCAGGAGGAACAGGAGCAGTTCAATGCAAAAGCGGGGCTTACTTCAGATACAGAAGAAATCAGACAGGAGCTGGGAGAGATTGCAGAGACTGATCTGGAAGAACAAAAAGAGAGAATTGAACAGGCGCAGCAGACAGTAGAGGAAGCGAAAGATACTTACGAATCGGCACAGCAGGCAGCAGAGGATATACAGCAGAGCGTGGAAAGTGCCGAAAATGCATTGCAGGTTGTAAGTCAGAATGATAATGATAATCAGCAGGAAGATGAAAACGCAGCGGTGCAGAATACACCGCAGACTATGATAGAACAAGCGGAAGATAAAATTGAACAGGCACAGCAGAAATATGAAGCTGCAAGGAATGAACTGGATGATGTGATCATGTCAGTAAAAGATACCGTTCCCAATCTGTCCTCTCTGCGAATGGAACTGACCAGGAAGATGGCTGCAATGAACCATGCCAGACAGGATCTGTATCAGGTCAGGGAGCAGAAGAAGGCAGCAGTCAGTTACGTGGCGTGGGCAGATCAGCTGGTCAAGGCAAGTGAGGGCAATGTAGTAACTGGTGTCTATGGACAGCTGGTTGGAACGAAGGAGGAAAATGCAGAATTCAGCTATGGCAATGATAAGCAGTTTGATAAGGGGGATGACAATGTTGTGACCCGCGATCAGATTAACTTTGCCCCCATATCCGAATCAGCAGATATCGTAGTTCCTTATGATATTTTCAAGGCATATGTAAAAGAATCATATGACCGTAAGAGTAAGGATGGCAGCCTGATTCTATATGGAGAGGTTGACAAGAGAATCGGACTTGGAATCTCTTCCACAGATGATGGAACCATGAAGAAGATATTCTGGAAATATGATACTGAGACGAAGAAGATCATCCCTGAGAGTATGTTTATTATGCTGTCAGAGGATGATGAACTCCCGGACTGGATGACACAGGAAGGCAGTGTATATTTTGCTGGTTATACCTTTAAGCAGGAAAATGACGGATATCATATTGATGGGCATCTGTGTAAAGCCAGCGCACAGGTTACTCCTGATACTCCAGATATACCAGGTGGTGATACACCGGGCGGTACGTCAGATGATGGTGGTACGTCTGATACAC
>CAVBMG010000144.1:0-4624 GCA_963596435.1 Agathobacter sp. | reverse complement strand
GCAAAACAGGACTGGATATAATATCTTTCATAGAAGCCATAACAAATACCTCTCTTTCTAAGAACAAACAGGTGCAGAGTGTTCTGCAAGCCATCGCATTGCAGTATAGGCGTATACTGCACAACCTTCTGACAACACGGATTCATCAAATTTGACCTTGGGATGATGCTGAGGATAGCAGTATCCGTCCTTAGGTTCGCCAGCGGCAAGGGCAAACATAATGGAAGGAACTTTCTGACTGACATAGGCAAAGTCTTCACTTCCTGTACTTTTAGGTGCTTTGCCTGCACCGGACAAGGCATTTAGCTGTGCTGCTGTAAAAGCCTTTGCAGGTCCAAGCAGTTCTTTTAAATATCCTGCGGTGCATTTGGCAAGATTGCTGTCATTGAGTAATGTAGGACAACCACTGCCAAAAGTAACAGTGGCGCAAGCACGAAAAGCAGCTGCAATACCCGATGCAATTTCAGAAGTTCTTTGCTTGATAAATGCACGTGTAGATTCGTCATAGGTTCTTATTGTACCGCTCATGGCAGCAGTATCAGGTATGACATTGGCAGCATTACCGGCAGTGAGAGAACCAATCGTAAGGATTGCTTCTTCGGAAAGTCCTAATTCCCGTGCATGAATCTCCTGTAGTCCGGTGATGATATGTGCAGCTACAGTGATAGGATCTACACCATTGTTTGGCATGGAACCATGACAGCCTTTTCCCTGGATATCAATTGTAAAATAATCAGCAGCAGGAGCACTGACTCCACCATCACAGGAGATGACTGTACCGGCAGGAAGAGGAAGCCCAGCCATTACATGTATCATCATGGCGGCATCCACATCAGGATTTTTAAGAACTCCGGCAGTTATCATATCATGAGAACCTTCAAATATCTCTTCGGCGGGCTGGAACATCAGCTTTACAGTACCCATGACTTCATTCTCATGTGCTTTTAATAATCTGGCTGCACCAAGCATCATGGTAGTATGCATATCATGTCCACAGGCATGCATTTTCCCATTCGTAGAAGCAAAGGGAACATCGGCTTCTTCTTTTATGGGAAGTGCATCCATGTCACCACGGATAAGAAATACTTTACCGGGATGCAATCCTCCGGCTAATGCTACAATACCTGATTTGCCACAATCCAGGGGCTGGTATCCCATAGCAGTCAGTTCCTGTTTTACATATTCTTTGGTATCTGCAATGTCAAAACCGATTCCCGGATGAGTGTGAAGATAACGCCTGATCTGTATGAGCTCTGACTGATAGGCGGCGGCTTCCTGTAATAGTGCTTCTGCTGTCATATTGTTTCCTCCTTTGGTAAGTGTACAATAAAAAAGCGAAGATGTCCTTTATTGTGGCATCTTCGCTACAGTGGGTAGCATAACAATAGTTTTACAATTTGTCAATACAAATCTTTTTGTGGAAAAATTTTAAAATAGGGATTGACAGAAAAAAATCAAGATGATACACTAACCGCATCGAATTCAATAAGCAGTCGGATGAAAAATTCGGGAGAGATTATGCACAAGCATAACGCCGAAGGGGCAGTCGCAATAAACTCTCAGGCAAAAGGACCGGATTTTGACGATACTCTGGAGAGCAATGGGGCACCGAAGAAGTGGAATCTTTCAGGTTGATAAGACAGAGGCGTATATATGTCAGAATTATATTCTGATGTATATGCGTCTTTTTTGTTGCTGAAAATTATGTTTTGGAGCTATATAGGAGGAAAACTGGTATGAATGTTAGTATTTTTGATGTGCTGGGCCCGCTGATGATAGGTCCATCCAGTTCTCATACTGCCGGTGCTGCAAGGCTTGCAAGAGCTGCCAGAAGTATTGTCAGAGGTGAAATATCACATATATCCTTTGGACTGCATGGTTCCTTTGCCAGAACCTATAGAGGACATGGAACAGACCGGGCATTGGTAGCAGGGGCATTGGGACTTATGGAGGATGAAGAGGATCTGGCTTATTCCTTTGAACTGGCGAAAGAGCGGGGAATGGAATATGACTTCTATGAAACACAGCTGGAAAATGTTCATGAAAACACTGTAAAAATGACAATTCATATGACGGATGGCAGTGTCAGCGAGATAACAGGTTCCTCCATAGGAGGAGGGCAGATCATCATTACGGAAATAGATGGTTATGAAATGGAGTTATCCTTGCAGCTTCCAACAATCGTTATCATGCAGTATGACTGTAAGGGTATTGTTACTGAGGTGACAGGTATTATGGCAGAACATGATATCAATATTGCAAACATGAAGCTGATTCGCAGGGAAAAGGGAGATATTGCATGCTGCATTATAGAAACGGACGAAGAAATTCCAAATGAAATAGAAAAGAACATTCAGAAAAATCCCAATATTATCTATGCCAGAGTTATTGATCTGTCCAGGCAGAAAGGGGGAGGAAAATGTACGGAAGCATAGAAGAGCTGATCAAGCAGGCAAAAGAACAGGAAATTCCTCTCTGGCAGGCTGTTCTGAATATGGAAATGCACATTACTGAAACAACCAAAGAAGAGATTTATGCAAAACTGGACAAAAGATATGAGGTCATGTACCACTGCGTACATAAGGCATTACAGCAGCCGCAGCAGACAGCAGGTAATCTGATCAGTGGGGTTGCCAGCAGTCAGGAAAAGTACAGCAGGAGGCAGGATACAATATGCGGTCCTCTGATCAATCATGTTATGGCGCTTGCCCTGTCAGCCAGTGAAGTAAATGCTGCCATGGGCAAGATATGTGCGGCGCCCACAGCCGGGTCCTGTGGGATACTCCCCGCCGTACTGATAGGAGTCTCACAATATTATGAATATCCCAAAGAAGTTATTTTAAGAGGGCTGCTTACTGCTTCAGGCGTTGGAACAGTTGTTGTAAGAAATGCAACAGTGTCAGGAGCAGAGGGCGGATGCCAGGCAGAATGTGGTGTGGCAGCAGCTATGGCAGCGGCAGCAGTTGTTGAAATGCGGGGAGGTACACCGGATATGATACAGAATGCGATTTCGCTGGTATTGATGAATTGCATGGGACTTGTGTGTGACCCGGTAGCAGGACTTGTCCAGCTGCCCTGTGCCCAGAGAAATGCATCTCAGGCAGTAAATGCACTACTTAGTGCTGATCTTGCACTGGGAGGCATGAACGCAAGGATTCCCGCAGATGAAGTAATTGAAGCAATGTATAAGGTAGGTAAGCAGCTTCCAGTCGAATTAAAGGAAACAGCATTGGGAGGAATAGCAGCCACTGCTACCGGAAAACAATTAAAGGAAATTATTTTTCAAAATTAAAGGAGGATATTAATTATGGTATCAGAAATCATGAAATTATTAGCACAGCAGGATGAGGAAGTAGGGGGCGCTATTTTAAAAGAATATGAGCGTCAGAGCAGGAATCTGGAACTGATCGCATCAGAGAATATCGTATCAGAGGCATCTATGCTGGCAATGGGCAGCGTTCTTACCAATAAATACGCAGAGGGTTATCCCGGTAAAAGGTATTATGGTGGATGCGAAGATGTAGATATTGTAGAGAATCTTGCAATTGAACGTGCCAAAAAGCTCTTTGGCTGTGACTATGTAAATGTGCAGCCACATTCAGGTGCACAGGCTAATATGGCTGTACAGTTTGCAGTTCTGGAGCCGGGAGATACCATTATGGGAATGAATCTGGATCAGGGCGGACATCTCACACATGGATCACCGGTAAATATGTCAGGAAGATACTATCATGTTGTACCTTATGGCGTAGACGATCAGGGATTTCTTGATTATGACCAGATGAGAAAGCTTGCGCTTGAATGTAAGCCCAAAATGATCATTGCAGGAGCAAGTGCTTATGCAAGAACTATTGATTTCAAGAAATTCAGAGAGGTAGCAGATGAAGTAGGCGCTGTATTAATGGTAGATATGGCACATATTGCAGGTCTTGTGGCAGCAGGACTGCATCCAAGCCCAATTCCCTATGCAGATGTAGTTACAACAACAACACATAAGACATTGAGAGGACCAAGAGGAGGAATGATTCTTGCCAATAAGGAAACTGCTGAGAAATTCAATTTCAATAAGGCTATTTTCCCGGGTATTCAGGGCGGTCCACTGATGCATGTCATTGCAGGCAAGGCAATCTGTTTTGGAGAGGCATTAAAGCCTGAATTCAAAGCATATCAGGAACAGGTCGTAAAGAATGCAAAGGCTTTATCTGCTGCATTAATAGAGGAAGGCTTTGATATTCTTACAGGCGGTACAGATAATCACCTGATGCTGGTAGATCTGCGTAACATGGACATCAGCGGAAAAGAATTACAGAACAGATGTGATGCAGCATATATTACATTAAATAAAAATACAGTTCCCAATGATCCGAGAAGTCCATTTGTTACCTCAGGTGTCAGAATTGGTACACCGGCAGTAACAACAAGAGGACTTGTAGAAGAAGATATGAAAAAGATAGCACATCTGATTCGACTTGTAGCTACGGATTATGATAATAAAGCTGATTATATAAGAGAACAGGTAACGGAAATCTGCAAAAAGCATCCTATTTACCAATAACATATATAATAGAAAGGTGCGGTAATTCATATGAAATCAGATATTCAGATTGCACAGGAAGCACAGCTT
>CAVBMG010000143.1:0-4647 GCA_963596435.1 Agathobacter sp. | reverse complement strand
AGGGCTTATCCGGGAAGGCACAGGAAAGAGATACAAAAGGATGAAGATAATTTTCTTATTTGGTTTTGAGGGAACACAATTAATATGGCGAGATAGCTCAGTTGGCTAGAGCATGCGGTTCATACCCGCAGTGTCGAGGGTTCGAATCCCCCTCTCGCTATTTATATTAATGAAGGAAACACATAGTAGTGTTTCCTTTTTTTACATAAAATTGTTGACTTTAAGTTATGGAAATGGTACACTGCTTTTGTATTCAATTTGAACTATGAGCCGACTTGTTCTGCAAATCATTCCTTTTGAATTGCAGAACAGGTTGGCTTTTTCAATAAGAAAAGGTTATCGGCAGTAGTTTAGAATGTATACAAATATTATAATGGAGGTACTTGAGATGAATAAGGGTACAGTAAAGTGGTTTAACGCTCAGAAGGGATATGGCTTCATTACAAATGAAAGCACAGGAGAAGATGTATTCGTACATTTTTCTGCAATTGTTTCTGACGGATATAAGACACTTGAAGAAGGTCAGAAGGTTACTTTTGACATCGAGCAGGATCCTAAGAACAGCAAGAAGTTAAGAGCAGCTAACGTTACACTTGCATAGTAAGAGGGAAGATTTATTTTATACAGTTCTAGTGTAAGCGTTGTCCGACCATTATGAATATTTGTAATAAAATAGAGTCTTGCAGCAACCGCCATAATCTGGCGGTTGTTTTTCCATATACAATTTGTCAAATGTAAGATGTAATTTATTAATTGATATTCATAAGTAGTAAAAGAATTTTATAGATACAGAAATTTCTTTATTAAGTTTAAGTAATAAAAGGAGAAGGGTATGGAGCTTAAAATTACACATAATAAGGGAGTTACAATTCAGGATGATTTAATTGGTATTTTCTTTGAAGATATCAATTATGGTGCTGATGGTGGTTTATATGCAGAGATGTTGGAGAATAGATCTTTTGAATTTCTGGATGCGCGGGGGGATAAGGATGCGTATCATCAGATTTTTGATGGATTATATGGATGGTCAGCATATCCCAAGGACCAGGCAGAATTACAGATTCAGGAGATTAATCCATTAAATAATGTGAATCCACACTATATGCATGTACAGGCTCAGGCAGAAAGTGGATTTACTAATCAGGCATATGAAGGAATTTATCTGGAAAAGGGACATTCATATCAGTTAAGTTTTTATGCCAGAACGGAGCAGAATTTCAATGTACGGATTGCTGCAATAGAGAAAGAAGCAGATGCAAAGCATGTTTTGACAGATGTGTCAATAAAAGCTGGTGACTGGCATAAATATACTGTTTCATTTACTGCAAATGAAACAATACGGTATGCGTTATTTGCAGTTTTGTTTGAAGAACAGGCGGAAGTTGATTTTGATTGTATATCACTTTTTCCAGAGGATGCAGTTTGTGGATTATTCAGGAAAGATCTTGCAGAAAAATTAAAAGATATGCACCCTAAGTTTATGCGTTTCCCTGGGGGATGTGTTGTTGAAGGAAATGAATTGACCAATCGTTACCAATGGAAACTTTCAGTGGGAGATATCACTCAGAGAAAAGCAAACTGGAATCGCTGGGCAGTTCATGAAAATTGCGAAGAGAATCATTTCACGTCAAAATTCAGCCATTATAATCAGACTTTAGGACTTGGATATTATGAATATTTCATATTGTGTGAATATTTAGGTGCGAAGCCTCTGCCAGTTGCCAATGTAGGTCTTGCCTGCCAATATCAGTCTACACAGTTAATTGAGAGAAAAGATCCTGCATATCAGGAGTTTATTCAGGATGTATTGGATCTTATCGAATTTGCTAATGGAGCATCCGATTCAGAATGGGGCAGGATTCGTGCAAAGATGGGACATCCAGACCCCTTTGGATTAGAGTATATAGGAATTGGTAATGAGCAGTGGCAGACGGAGAGAGTAGATTTTTTTGAAAGATATGATGATTTTGAAAAAGCCATTCATGCCAAATACCCTGAAATTAAGTTGATCAGTTCAGCCGGACCGACTGTTCATACACCAACTTATGAAACTGCCTGGGAGAATTATCATGCCAAGGCAAAGAATAATTCAAATTATACATATGCCGTAGATGAGCATTATTATATGGAACCGGAGTGGTTTTTAGCCAATACTCATTTTTATGACGATTATTCCAGAGATGTTAAGGTCTTTTCTGGAGAATATGCAGCACATGATAAAGAGGTAAAGGAGTCAACAAAGCGTAATAACTGGCGCTGTGCATTATCGGAGGCTGCTTTTCTTACAGGAGTAGAGCGTAATGCGGATGTAGTATATCTGGCTTCTTATGCGCCTCTTTTTGCAAGAATTGGTTATGAACAATGGGCACCGGATCTGATCTGGTTCGATGATCGGACAAGTTATGCAACACCGAACTATTATGTGCAGCAGTTGTATAGTGATTATACGGGGAAGTACACAGTTAACAGTGAGTTGGCAGGCGGTGAAGAGTCTGGTGTTTATCATATTGTTTCTGCCGATGAGCAGGGGCATCTGTATGTGAAATTGGTTAATGCATCTGATAAGGAACAAAATATTGCATTACATATAGCTGATGCATGGAACGTAAATCAGAATACGCCAGTAAAACAGATTAGGATGCAGGCACAGCCTTTGGATGTCAACTCTATTGAAGAACCTGATAAGGTCAGCCCTAAAGTAACAAAGGTAAATTATCAGTCAAAACTTAACTTACCGGCATACAGCTTCACTGTGTTAGAAATTGGAATTTTACGGAGTAAAGAACAATGAGAATAAGACCATATCAAAATAAAGATTTTAATACTATATCTCAATGGATAACAGAGGAACGTTCACACGCTCTATGGTGTGCAAATTTAATACCTTATCCACTGGAGAAAAAAGGTTTTGATGATTTATTGCAAGAAGCAGAAGAACGATTTGGAGATAGTCCCTTTGTTGCAACTACGGATGATGGAACACTGATTGGTTTTTTCTGCTTTTCTGTGAATTTGAATACCAATGAAGGTATGCTCAAATTTGTTGTGGTTGACAATGTTATAAGGAACAAAGGATATGGATGTGAAATGATAAAACAGGCTGTTAAATATGCCTTTGAAATAGCGAAAGCAGATGCCGTGCAATTGAATGTTTTTCCTGAAAATCCTGGCGCAAAGAAATGTTATGAAAAAGTGGGATTTAAAGAACGAGCATTAACAGAGAATGCGTTTCGCTTTAAAGATGAATTATGGGGAAGATGCAATATGGTTATTACAAGATAAGACTGCAAAATTCAAAGTGACAGCGTACGCCTGTCATTTAATATGAGAACTTTCTGTATACAGCCGCTGGTCTAGCAGTTCGGTGAATGCAGCTTAGGGAGTGATGTTTAGTGTTTCTTAGAAACTTTTACATCACGTACGTGGCAAAAGAACCGAACTGCCAGACCAGCGGCGTACCTAGAACTAATTCCTTAAACTGCAACTTTATTTCATTTTTATCTAAGAGGAATTTGAAATGACAAATAAAGAAATAATGGATATTGCTATGCGTCAATCTGCAATAGATATGAATGCAGAAGTTTCTGATTTTATGAAGGATATAAATGTATTTGTAAGATCAGAAATAGGTCCATCAGCCAGAAAGTATTATAAAGAACCTATTGCATGTAATTTTGTTTCATACGGCAGTAACATTGTTACTTCAGTGAAAGATGAATACAGGAGTATCGCAGAAGAATATTTAAGAAAGTTTGAATTTTATCACTGCTTTGAAACACCTAATATGCATTGGCTTGATGATCGAATGAAGAAATATGGCTATCGCGTATGCTTTATGGCAGAGTATTTTCTGCCAGATGTAAATGTTCTAAAAAGAATAGAATCAAAATATCAGCTTAAAGTGTTGACACATGAGGATTTTGAAAAATTATATACACCAGAATGGAGTAATGCATTATGTTCGGATAGGAAGGAACTGGATATTCTGGGTGTTGGAGCTTTTGAGCATGATAAATTAATTGGACTTGCTGCTTGTTCTGCGGATTGTGATGACATGTGGCAGATAGGAGTTGACGTGTTGCCAGAATATCGCAGGCAAGGAGTTGCTTCTTCTGTTACGAGTAATTTGGCTATAGAAATATTAAATAAGGGAAAGGTACCGTTTTATTGTTGCGCGTGGTCAAATATTAAATCAGTAAAAAATGCATTGAAAAGTGGTTTTACACCTGCTTGGGTAGAAATGGCAGTAAAACCTGCCAGTATGATTGAGGAGATGAATCAATAGATATTGATTTATTCTCCTTTATTACTCTACGGAACGTAGAAGCCGCATAAATTCACCATATTCTACGTTGCGTGGGTGTGAAGAAATCATGTTTTATATGATAATCAGGGCAGAAAGACTAACTATTAAAAGTCAAGTCAAAAATGAAAATTTTTGAATGAATTGCAGAAATGCATTTCAGATATATTTGTACCTTGAAAACTGCATGACAAAAAGAGCATCGTTATAGGTGCTCAAAAAAGGAGTATTGAATTAGAAAAAGTTAAGTTGTCTTGGAGTATTGTTGATTAGTCTGTTCGATATGATAAATGAAAAACCTAATCCCCCAGCTATGCTGGGGTGAATGGAGTAAGCAGTAGCGT
>CAVBMG010000142.1:0-4650 GCA_963596435.1 Agathobacter sp. | reverse complement strand
TATTCACAAATCTTATATCAGTTTTTTACGTTTACACAAAACTTGAAACGGTCTCTATGATTTTAACACAAACTAAACTGCGAATCTGGCAAAGCTGAGCTCAAGTCCATCTGCGACTCTGTTGCAGATATTAACGGCTGCGCTCATGACATCCAGAAACTGATTGTCTTTTGTAATTACTTTAAGTCCGCTTGTCTCTTCTACGAATTCTGCATCTTCAACATCAGACAATTCTCTGATTTCTCTCAGAATTTCATTTGCCTCTTTATCAGATACTTTTTTGGATAAACGATAGATTCTTCCCATGACCAATTCTCCTCTCTTTGAAGTGAACAGTAATTAGTTGCTTCTAACCTAACATGAGTATAGCACTTTTCTGGAAAATATATACATGGAAATATGAGAATGTTTCTCAATAAAAACAGTTGCTTCACATAAAGAGTTATGCTAATATAACTGTGGTTAGAATAATCTAACTCAAATGAATAAATCATGTGGACTCCTTGCATATACAGTTGAAACTACACACTTCAAGCTGGAAGAAGGACGCTTCACCTTCTAAAGGAGTCCAAATTAACATTGTGCAGTTGGTATTTCAACTGTGAGAAAGGCATGGTGAATAGAAATGGACTATTTGCAGATTGAGAAAGTAATCGGTAGAGAGATATTGGATTCGAGAGGAAATCCTACTGTAGAGGCAGAAGTAACACTGGTAGATGGAACAGTTGGAAGAGGTACAGCACCT
This sequence comes from Agathobacter sp., assembly GCA_963596435.1. GTDB lineage: Bacteria > Bacillota > Clostridia > Lachnospirales > Lachnospiraceae > COE1. The sequence goes on along the minus strand of CAVBMG010000142.1, from coordinate 3,905 downwards.
TCTGGCGCATCTACAGGTGAATTTGAAGCCCTGGAACTTCGTGATGGAGATAAGTCAAGATATCTTGGCAAGGGTGTGACCAAAGCAGTAGAGAATATTAATACAGTTATTGCAGATGCTATTACAGGAATGGATGCATCTGATATTTATGCCATTGATGCAGCAATGATCAAGGCTGACGGAACAAAGGATAAATCCAGACTTGGTGCAAATGCGATTCTTGCAGTATCTATTGCAACAGCAAGAGCAGCATCCATATCTCTGGATATTCCTCTGTATCGTTTCCTTGGCGGTATTTCAGGCAACAGACTTCCTGTTCCAATGATGAATATTGTAAATGGCGGCTGCCATGCACTTTCATCAGGACTGGATGTACAGGAGTTCATGATTATGCCTGTAGGAACTCCTTCTTTCAAGGAAGCTTTGAGATGGTGCGCAGAAGTATTCCATGCACTTGCTGCAATTTTAAAGTCCAGAGGACTTGCTACTTCAGTAGGTGATGAGGGTGGTTTTGCTCCGGCTCTTAAATCTGATGAAGAGGCGATTGAAACGATCCTTGAGGCAGTTAAGAAGGCAGGCTATGAACCTGGACGTGATTTCAGAATCGCTATGGATGCTGCATCTTCTGAGTGGAAGAGTGAAAAAGGCAAAGGCTATTACAAATTACCAAAGGCTGGCACAGAATATACTTCTGAAGAGCTGATTGAACACTGGGCAAAGCTTTGCGAGAAATATCCTATTATTTCCATTGAAGACGGTCTGGATGAAGAAGACTGGGAAGGCTGGCAGAAGCTGACCAGGAGACTGGGAGACAAGGTTCAGCTGGTTGGTGATGACCTTTTTGTAACCAATACAGAGAGACTTTCCAAGGGAATTGAATTAGGAGCAGGTAATGCAATCCTGATCAAGCTCAATCAGATCGGTTCCGTATCAGAGACACTGGAAGCAATCAAAATGGCACACAAAGCAGGCTATACAGCAATCTCATCTCATCGTTCCGGTGAAACAGCAGATACAACTATTGCAGACCTGGCTGTAGCATTGAATACCTGCCAGATCAAGACTGGTGCACCTAGCCGTTCTGAACGTGTGGCTAAGTACAATCAGCTGCTCAGAATTGAAGAACAGCTTGGCGACAGCGCTGTATATCCGGGAATCAAGGCATTTAACGTAAAGTAATATTGAAAAAGGAGAAAATAAATGGATAAGATATATGTAGTATATTGGTCACAATCAGGTAATACACAGGCTATGGCAGAGGCAATTGGAAGAGGTATTACAGCAGCTGGTAAGGAAGCTGTTGTGCAGTTCGTATCAGAGGCATCCATTGATGACCTCAAGAATGCTTCTGTCTATGCACTTGGCTGCCCTGCAATGGGTGCAGAAGTACTGGAAGAGTGCGAGATGGAGCCATTTGTAAGTGATCTGGAAGGCTTCGTATCCGGTAAGAATATTGCTTTATTCGGTTCCTATGGATGGGGCGATGGACAGTGGATGCGTGACTGGGTAGAGCGTATGGAAGCAGCTGGAGCCAAGATCGTTGGCGGCGAAGGACTGATGAGCCATGAGACTCCGGATGACAGTGTTCTTGCAGAGTGCGAGAATCTGGGTAAACAGTTGGCTGGAATGTAAGCAAGGTGGATTATGCTGGAAAAAGGACTGATTACATATTGTGCTCCAACACTGGCGGGATTGAAGAGTGCGAATCTGTTTAACTACAGAATACAGACTTCCAGAAAGGATATCCTGCGGGAAGTTTATGAGGTAAATCGCAAGCTGAATGCCAGAGGAGTCAGAATAGAACCATTGTTATGGAAAGATACATTCGTTCTTATTTATGTGTACAGACCCCGTCTTTTGACAAGGGATCTGCACAAAGAAGGTGTGGCACAGCTTCTTATGGAATATGGATATGAAGAATGTGAAGTAGATTCCTGTCTGGTACGACTTAGAAACAGGCTGTCGCAGGAAGAGGGATTCCCTCATGAAATAGGCGTATTCCTGGGCTATCCACTGCCGGATGTGATCGGATTTATCGACCATAAAGGACAGGACTGCAAATGCTGTGGCATATGGAAGGTCTATTGTGACGAGGATGAAGCAAGAAAACAATTCTGTAGGATGGAGAAATGTACACAGGTCTATCAGCAGGTCTTTGCAAAAGGCAGAACGATTGAACAGATGACAGTAAATGCATCTTAATGAATAAGGAACAGCATCTTATGATGGCATGTATTTTGATATGCACATAGGATGCTGTTTTTGGTTGAAGTGGCTATAAGAATATGTTAAACTTATGACAGAGATAACTGAATAATTGAATGGTTAGCAGATTTCCCTGCTAGAGATGGGTGAATGATATGGAAGAGATTGAGAGAGAAGAGAGAGAAAAATTATTGAACTTTACCCAGGCAGATATTCTGAAAGCAACAGAAGTTGGCACATGGCTCATTAGATTTGCTCCTGAAGGTTGCAGGAATGAGATGTATGCAGATTCGACAATGTTACATGTTCTGGATGCTCCGGCTGATTTAAGTCCACAGGAGTGTTATGAACACTGGTACAGCCGTATCGGTCAGGAATATTATGATTATGTGAATCAGTCTGTAGAGAATATGGTGAGAACCGGACGGATTGTACAGCTACAGTATACGTGGCATCATCCGGCAATGGGAGAAGTAAGAGTCAGATGTACGGGAGTACGCAGGGAGAACGGCAATGACGGTATGATCTGCATCGTGGGGTATCACAGACTTGTAGATAATATGGATGAGACCGGCTTTCTACAGGATGAGCTTACCAGCATAGAGATGGAGAATCAGCGTATCCGTGATTTTTATCATGCCAGTCTGTCGGAAGCATTTGCGTATGCAGAACTGGATCTGGAGAAGGGACAGCTCCAGGCAGCAGGTGGTCTCTGGGCGGAGTGCCCCTCAAGATTTAAAGGGCAGGCGAGAGCCTTTTTGCAGTATCTGGTAGAATGTCAACACCAGTATTCGCCGGCGCCCAATGCCAGACATATGTTTATAACCTGTGATAATGTCGATGAAATGTATCAGAAGATGCTGAACACAGAACGGGGCGTTATCAGGTATGTATACAAAAGGCTTGTCATCCGCGAATGGCGCTGGGTGCAGCTTATCATATATACGTTTAAAGAAAAATATACCCACAATATGTATGCTCTTTTGTATCTGAAAGATATAGATGCAGAGAAGCGGCAGCAGGAGGCTGCGCAGATGGATCCCTTGACTGGAATCTATAACAGGAAAGCCTTTGAAGACAAAGTAATGCAGCATATGTCAGACAGGGAGAGCGGACATCAGGGCGCGATTGTTCTGCTGGATGTGGATAATTTCAAAGCAGTCAATGACCAGTATGGGCATCTGGCAGGGGATGACGTGCTGAAACATATGGCACGATGCATGAAGAATGTATTTTCTGATATCGGAACAGTGGGACGATTCGGCGGAGATGAATTTTTCATATTGATTGAAGCTGATTATGATAGACCACAGATTAATCAATATATGGACCGGTTTATTGATAATTTTATCCACTGGGCGAGCATTCCGATCAGCTGTAGTGCAGGAATAGCCTTTATCAGAGATGGAGCACCTTCCTACCAGAAAATATTAAGCCTTGCAGATGAAGCGCTTTACAGAAGTAAACTGAATGGTAAGAATCAGTATCATTACGCAGAAGAGAAAGAATAAAGCCAATATAATATAAAATAAGAATAAGCCCTCTTGTCAGCCAGGTGACAGGAGGGCTTTTGTATACACAAAATTAACGTTTGCAGATGCGGTCGATGTCTGCAAGCAGCGCATTGACGTGTTCTTCTTTGGTAGCCCAGCTGGTACATACACGGACTGCACTGTGCTGTACATCTGTTTTGCACCAGA
>CAVBMG010000141.1:0-4858 GCA_963596435.1 Agathobacter sp. | reverse complement strand
CATTATTATTCATCCATAGGAAAATCGGATATTTTAGATAACTATGTAGAGATCAAAGAAGGAGCACCAGGTAGTGAATCCTATGAAGCAATGGCAGGCGTTCCAACCACAGAGAACCTCTATGTAGGTTTTGGCGCTACGGAGTTCATGGTCAATATGGATGGTGAGCTTGGTACATCCAGCGGTACTCGATTCTATAAGTATGAATATAAGAATCCACAATGCTATGGACATGACGTGCCTTGTGTGTTATCCTGCGCCGGCGGACATTTCAGTGCATCTGGTGGTTGTGGTAAAGCGATTGCATGGGATTCTCGTGGCAACCCCACCAAATATTGTGAATCAGGTCGTTATTCAATAAATGATGATGACTGTTCAGACGGCAAGTGGCAGTATGAGTGGGTATGTAGTTGCTCAGGAACTGTTCTGGCGAGCGGTTCTGGCAAGGCTCCTATGCATCAGGGCGAAGTTTGTATAGGTATTGATGGTTCTACAGATGATAATGGTGGTACAGAGTATGGCTGCAAGATCGTTCATCATTTTAATACAGCTCATCCGGGTGTTACGATCATCTATACGATTCAGCAGCCAATTGATACTTTTAACTATCTTAACATCACAGCAGCTGATATCTGGCGTATCAGTGAATTGAAAGCTGACCTGAATGGTTCACTGTTTGTTAATGCAAAACAGCAGAAAGAGACAGGAACAGGTGCATGGTCTTTTATCAATCAAGGCGGTTATGCCAGCGATAATGGCAGACTTCTGTTTAAGACTACGCAGACCAGCAAGGATAAGAAGAACGCGTCAGATGTGACGGGTTCCAACAATTCAAGTATATGGGGAGATTCTTACTGTGATCATACAGAAAGTGTAATAGAAACTTGGGAAGCTACAGCAGCTAAAGCTTTGGCATGGGCAGCTCCTATACCTAATGGCGACTCTGTACAGGCTATGGTTGTTTCTGATTATATTGAATTAGGAACGACAGAAGGTTATAACCATATCTCTTACTACACATATACTTCATCCAATACAGCATCGTTGACACCGAGTGGTACTTTTACAGCGCTGGCTCCTTATCCGGGAGATGACCCAGGGGCGCATAGTGGTGTAGAAGGGCAGACATTGACTGCACAGACTCTTACTTTTCCAGTAAAGACAATTCAGGATTTCTGGTATAATAATACTTCTGACTGTGCATCTGACTGGACAGAGTTTGATGTTACTCGTAGTGGTTACAATGGTAAGTACAACCAGCCTGGTTCTAAGTGGAATAACAATAACACGAAGAACAGGTCTACAACTAAGCTGGACACAGTCATGAAAGTATTCCAGAAACGTTTTGATAAGAATGGCGGTGCTGACGCTCAGCCTAATCAGAAACATCGAGCGGCGGCTGGTTTTACTTCTGATGGATTCGGCAATACAAGGTTTACATTCCTGACCAATCCGATTAACAACTACATGGAGTGGACCGGCAGTAACATCAAGAATTGGCCTGCTTTACAGAGTAAACGTGTTAAGAATGGTGAGTGGGATACTGGCAGATGTTATATTAAAGCAGAGCATTTTGATACACTGAGCGATACAGAAGGTGGCATTGATTACTCTGGTTATGAGAATTGGATTGAAGTAGGGTATACACAGGGAAAGACTGAGGTTAATGACATTGTTATCTTTAATCCGGTTTCAACACAGTTCGCTACTGTCATTACCAACGACTCGAAGTATGACCAACGCTCTAATGCTTCGCTGATAGCCGGCGGCGACCCAGAGAATAAGGTAGACTTTTGTCCAGGTGATAGTTCTTGCCAGTATCAGATACTGACATGTAATGAACCATTAGCTTATCATACGGATGCTTGCTATACAACAGTTACAAGAACTGTTCATGCAGGCGGCTATAATTCTCATGTTCACACGTCAAGTGACAAAGCTTTAACCAAAACTAAACATGTTCATGATGCTACATGTTACGAACCATGTTATGGCAAACTTGATACAATAACTGTATACCACAGGGAAGACTGTCCTAATGTTGGTAGTTATGAGATATTAGAAGATTGTACAGGAGACTGTAAAGTAGTTGATGGTATGCAGGCTGCAACAGTAGTTGTCCATGTAAAAACAGCAGATGGTAAAGATTGTCCTAATAGTAAAAGCCTTGACGTTGTCAGACAGACTACAACTGTGAAAGATGATAAAGGTAATGAAAAGACAATTGAAAAGTGTGTTGGTTGCTATACAAAGGTGGCTACTTATGCTTACAGATGTGCTAATTGTAAGACAGTTTATAGAGAATCGACTGGTGTCTGCCAAAAGAAGAGACTGAAGTGTACCAAGCAGTACGAGTATACTCCTGCATCTTGTACACATGTGCATTCTTGGGCAGCTGGTTGTTATACAGGATGTCCTGGAACCTCTTTTACAAAGCATCATGATGATGGGGGTTCTGATTGTGTAGGCGGTCATTGGGACTTCTGTGGTGGTGGACCATGTAATACAGGGTATGCAGAATGTGTAGGTGGAGAAGTAGTTAACAGAGATCCATCTGATACTTGGACATGTAATACTTGTGGCTGGAGTACAAACAGTGACCCGGGTGGTAGATGTGGTAATTTTGTGTTGACATGTACATTATCTACAGCAGTAGGTGCTTACTGTAATCATAAGGGAACTGTATGAACTCTTGCATGCGATGGAACAGCAGTCAATAATGTTGATACAGACAAGACTGGCAAAACAGGAGTTAAGATCTTTGACGAAGGTCTATAAGGATAAGGTTTACAATCCAACTATTGACTTTGAGATAGGTAAATTGACGATAGATATATTGTTTCAATTTACTCTAATGATCACACATCGGTAGATGATTTGAGAATGAAAGGGCTCATTAAGGTAGTTATGGCACTCTGGTTAATTCAAGAGTGTGACTTTACCTGCGAAAAATATTTTGAGAAGTGGACATATATAATTGAAGATATATTTACTTCAAGTTATAATAATTGGTGTGTTGTATCAATACTTTAATTATTATAATATGAATAGAAATTTGTTCATAAGGAACAGAATAGAAAAAGCAATGGCTGCAGGAATATTAAAGGAGGAAGTTTTGACTTGTTTTTATTTTAATACACCGATGGGACAAATGATGAATTATGTAAGCCAAATTTTAGAGAGATTTGGAAAGTGCAGGTGTGGTCTAATATTTTTAAATCATAATTTGAATGGCTGATAATAAACAATATTTTATAATTTTAAAATTAAAGGATAAACAAAAGCATGAATAGAAAAGATATATGTTTTAATGTAGGGACACATAATTGTACAGAAAGCAATTTGTTTTTGCGAAAGTTTTATGATTTAATGTCAAGAAATGTAAAAATTGGCTGGGAATTCATAGGTTTTCGTGAGAATAAAAAAATTTTTATTGGATATTCATCATTTGGAGAAATGTGGATTGATTACAAAGAGCGAGGAAAAATTAACAATATTATTATTAGTCCATCCGAAGAAAATTATACACTAGTACAGCGTAAATTAAATAACTGGCATATATCTTTTTGAGATAATGTGTGGTAAAATAGTGTTATCTAAGAAAGAGGGATGAACACTATGAGAAGAACATATCTCGCGCTGTCAGATGAGGACAAGGATTACCTTAAAACATTATCTAAAAAGAGAACGATTCAGGCACAAATTGTAGACCGTGCCAAGATTTTATTATATAAATCTGATGGGATGACTTTCAGTGATATCGCTGAAAAACTTGCCGTCAGTCCGTCCACCGTACGCCTTTGCGTTTCTAAATATTATGAAGGTGGTATCGAAAATGCTCTTTTTGACACCCAACGCCCTGGGCGTCCATCTGAAATTACAGATGATGCCAAAGCATGGATGATCAATATTGCATGTCAAAGACCAGTGGAACTTGGATATGCACAGGAACTTTGGACGTTAAATTCTCTTCATAAGCATATTCAGAAACACGCAGAAGAGGCAGGATATCCAAGACTTTCATCTGTTACCAAGCCCTATATCCAGAAATTCCTCAAAGAACAGGCTATCAAACCATTTAAAATCAAGTATTACTGTGAAAAACGGGATTCTGATTTTGAATCAAAAATGCATGAGGTTCTTCTGGTTTATAAGCAGATAGAAATGCAGTTTGATGAAAATGGTACACTCATTGTTCCAGATGACTATAAACTAACAATCACGGTATCCTATGATGAAAAACCAGGCATTCAGGCGATTTCAAATACAGCACCGGATCTGCGTCCAACAGCAGAAAATGGAGTAGTATACAGAGATGCTGAATACAAACGTTTGGGGACGCTTTCTTTATTAGCCGGTATTGATCTGCTTACAGGAGAAGCAATCCCATTGGTAAGTGAAACGCATAAGAGTTCTGATTTTATCGAATTTTTAAAAATACTGGATAAAAAATACCCCTTGCAGGATACCATCAGGATCATTCTGGACAACCATTCTGCACATACATCCAAAGAGACACAGCGATTTCTGGATACAATGCCCAAAGGCAGATTTAAGTTTGTATTCACTCCAAAACACGGTTCTTGGCTAAACATGATTGAAAGTTTCTTTAGCAAGATGACCAAACAAATGCTACGTGGAATTCGTGTCAATACCAAACAAGAGTTGGAAGAACGAATTTACCAGTATTTTAAGGAGGTCAATCAAGAGCCGGTTGTTTATCATTGGAAATATAAAATGGATGAAATCAGCGAAGCTGAAGCATCATCAATTTAATATGGCAGTTATTTATTATTCGCTGTACTAGTTACGCACGATTTCTGTCAATTGGTTTTGTGAATACGTAATAGCTGTAAGG
>CAVBMG010000140.1:0-4904 GCA_963596435.1 Agathobacter sp. | reverse complement strand
GCTTCAAGAAAGCGAAGTATCGCGCTGTGGAAGCCTGGCCGGTGGATATGTTTGGTTGGACGAATCATGTGGAGACGGTAGCTTTGTTGCAAAGAAGAGGTATTGATCCAATACATTAAAAGAGAACGTAAAAATAAACGTACTATGATTATACAAAAGCAATGCAGTATATAATAAAAACGGCGGAAATCGTTGTTGCCACTTGTTAGGCATGTTATAATGAATTTAAAAAGAAAGAGGTGATTGTATGTTAGCAACAAAACCACAGACAGTTACAGAAACACCGAATACTGCAAAATTGGAATTATATAGGTTAATTGGTGAGGGCTATAAGGCAATGCAGGATGGCAGAACCAGTACAATCGAGGAAGTACGAGAGAAAATAAATAAGAGGAGAACGGAGCGTGGCTAGTGTAGTATTTACAGAACCGGCTGAATATGACTTGATGGATATAGAATATTACATCTATGTAAATCTTAACAATCCACAGGCTTCTGAGAGAATAACAGAGGGCATCCTTCAGGCGGCAGGTAAGTTGGCAGACTATCCAGCAGGACACCCACTTGTGAACGATCCACTTTTAAGAGATGTTGGTTTAAGAATGACGAACTTCGATAATTACAATATATTTTACTATTATCATCAAGATACAGATGTAGTATATATAATCAGAGTTTTGTATAATAAAGCTGATTGGCAAAGTATATTGTTGAAATAAGAAAATAAATAATTGGGATTGTGCCTCCGAGTCTATGTTGGATTTGGAGGTTTTCTTCTGTCTGCTTGAGAGGAAAGTAATTTCCCAAATAAAATATTCTATGTTACAATAGTATGAAAGTAATTCAGGAAATCAAGGAGTATAGTGTGAAAGTTATTATGTTAAAAAATAAAAAGAGAGAAATCAGGAATTGTCTGGTTGCAATATTGAGCAGTGCATTCCTTGCCTTTGGACTGTACCATGTCCATTCTCTCTCAGGAGTGACAGAGGGTGGCGTATTAGGTATGACGCTTTTGCTGGATCACTGGTTTGGAATTTCACCGGCTTTTTCAGGCTTTGTTATGAATGTATTGTGTTATTGCTTGGGCTGGAAATTAATGGGGAAAGAGTTTTTGGGATATTCCATTGTTGCTACTGCAAGCTTTTCTATTTCTTATAGAATCTATGAGCAGTTCCCTTATATTTGGCCACAGCTTGCACAAATGCCATTGCTTGCCTCTGTATTGGGTGCAGTTTTTGTCGGCGTGGGAGCCGGATTGTGCGTACGTATCGGCGGAGCACCGGGCGGCGATGATGCCCTGGCAATGAGTATTTCCTATGTGACCAAATGGAAGATTCAGTGGGTATATCTGTTGACAGATGCAATTGTTCTTGGATTATCGTTAAGCTATATTCCAGTAAAGAAAATCGGCTATTCGATTCTGACTGTGTTATTATCAGGGCAGATCATAGGGCTGGTACAGAAGGTGCATATGCCCCAGACGGATGCCGGTTCAGCTGTGAATGAATTAGAGTAAGGAGTATAATGCCATGACAGAGTTAAAGAAGCTGCTTATGCAGGTGGCAGAAGGAGAGATTACGCCTGAGGAGGCAGAGCTTAAATTGAAAATGCAGCCTTTTGAAGATATGGGATTTGCCAAGCCGGATTTTCACAGAGGAATGCGTCAGGGAGCTTCAGAAGTAATCTATGGAGAAGGCAAGACAGCAGAGCAGATTGCTGCAATTACAAGGGAATTGCTTTCACATGGACAAAAAGGTGTCCTGATTACCAGGATGTCCGGGGAAAAAGCCAAAGTTGTAGGACAGGAAATCGAATTGTTCTATGATTCCACCAGCCGTATTGGTATTGCAGGAGAGAAGAAAGCACCTGTTGGTGATGGTAAGATCGTGATTGCTACAGGAGGAACCAGCGATATGCCAGTCGCAGAGGAAGCGGCACTGACAGCAGAGTTCCTGGGAAATCATGTAGTCAGACTCTATGATGTAGGAGTGGCAGGGATTCACAGGCTTTTGGCGCACAGTGAGGATATCATGCAGGCGAAGGTAATCGTTGCCATTGCGGGAATGGAAGGAGCGCTTGCCAGTGTGGTAGGAGGTCTGGCTGACTGTCCGGTGATTGCAGTACCTACCAGTGTGGGGTATGGAGCATCTTTTGGTGGAATTTCAGCATTGTTATCCATGCTCAATTCCTGTGCCAGCGGAGTCAGTGTAGTAAACATTGACAATGGATTTGGAGCAGGGTATCTGGCAAGTATGATTAATCAAATAGGTAATGAAAAATAAAAGGGGAAATGGAATATGAAAACATTATATATAGAATGTAATATGGGAGCCGCTGGAGATATGCTGATGTCTGCTTTGTCAGAGCTTCATCCTGATGCGAAAGGATTCATGACACGACTGTCACAAATTGGAATACCGGATGTGACATTTGAACGCAGACAGGCTGTGAAGTGTGGTATTGTAGGAACCCATATCGAAGTCAGAGTAAATGGTATATCAGAAGGTGAGGAAGTGCATGAGCACAGTCATGAGGAACATGCACATCACCATGAAGAGGAGCATACTCATAGCCACGAAGAACATGCGCACCACCATGAAGAAGAACATGTTCATAGCCACGAAGAACATGTGCATCATCATGAAGAGGAGCATACCCACAGCCACGAAGAACATGACCATCATCATGAGCATCATCACACACATTCCCACAGAAGTATGGCGGAGATTGCGCATATTATCTCTCATCTTCAGGTGTCAGACAGTGTGAAAGAGCATGCAACTGCTGTATATCGTCTGATTGCAGAGGCAGAGAGTCAGGTGCATGGCAGAGAAGTATCAGAGATTCATTTCCATGAAGTAGGAACGATGGATGCCATTGCGGATATCGTGGGAGTTTGTATGCTGATAGAAGAATTACATCCAGATCGTATACTGGCTTCTCCAGTGCATGTAGGTTCCGGTCAGGTAAGATGTGCACATGGCATACTTCCGGTTCCAGCGCCGGCAACAGCATTGATATTGAAGGACGTTCCAATCTATGGCGGTCAGATACAGGGTGAGCTGTGTACGCCTACAGGTGCAGCGCTGCTGAAGCATTTTGTAACAGAATTCGTACCTATGCCGGCTATGCAGGTAAAGCAGATTGGCTATGGTATGGGCAATAAGGATTTCGAGATGGCAAACTGTGTCAGAGTACTTATGGGAGAGCAGCAGACTACAGAGGGTGAGATCTGTGAATTATCCTGCAATATGGATGATATGACTGGTGAAGAAGTTGCCTATGCCATGAATATGCTGCTGGAGCATGGCGCCAGAGAAGTATTTACTACGGCAGTAGGAATGAAGAAGAACAGACCGGGAATCCTTCTGACCTGTCTGTGTGATACAGCAAAAAGACAGGAGATGCTGGAGCTGATCTTCAAGCATACGACTACCATAGGAATCCGTGAGAAGAAAATACAGCGTTACATTCTGGACAGAAGAATAGAAAAGACACAGACACCTTATGGAGTCGTACATACTAAAGTATCGGAAGGGTATGGAATCGTAAGACGTAAACCGGAGTATGAAGATCTTGCAAAGATTGCCGCACAGCAGGATAAAAGTCTGATGGAGATCAAGAAGAATCTCTAAACAGTTCAATTCAATAGGAGAAGTTAACATGGTACTGCATGATGAACAATATGAAGCATATATTCAGATACTGAAAGAAGAACTGATACCTGCATTTGGGTGTACAGAGCCGATTGCACTTGCTTACGCGGCTTCGATTGCCAGACAGGAGCTTGGGAAGGATCCCTCACAGGTGAGAGTAGAGGTAAGCGGCAATATTATTAAAAATGTAAAGAGTGTCATTGTACCCAATACAGGTGGAATGAATGGAATAGAGGCAGCGGTGGCAGCAGGAATCGTGGCTGGCAAGCCAGAGAAGCAGCTGGAAGTCATTGCAGACATCAGACAGGAACAGATACAGGAAATAAGTGCTTTCCTTGAACATACACCGATAAAGGTGGCACTGGCAGATTCAGAATACATATTTGACATTGGTGTCATTTTATATCATGGTGAAGAAACTGTTAAAGTCCGAATTGTAGGCGAGCATACTAATGTGGTGCTGATTGAGCATGATGGGCGAAAGCTTCTGGAGAAGGAGATTGCAGCAGACAGTATTGCTTCTTCCATGACTGACAGAAGTGTATTGAATATTCAGGATATTGTAACCTTTGCAGACATAGCAGATATAGAGGATGTAAAGCCTATACTGGATAGGCAGATTGCATACAATATGGCAATTGCAGAGGAAGGAATCCGCAGCAATTATGGAGCCAATATTGGAAAGGTACTGCTTCATACCTATGGAGAGGATGTGAAGACCAAAGCACGTGCTTATGCGGCAGCAGGTTCGGATGCCAGAATGAATGGCTGTTCCCTGCCGGTCATTATCTGTTCAGGAAGTGGGAACCAGGGCATTACGGCATCTGTTCCTGTCATTGTATACGCAAGAGAGCTGGGGATAGATCAGGACAGATTATACCGGGCATTGCTGGTATCTAATCTGGCGACCATCCATCAAAAGACAGGAATCGGAAGACTGTCCGCATACTGTGGTGCGATCAGTGCTGGCTGCGGTAGTGGAGCAGGAATTGCCTATCTGATGGGTGATGGATATGAAGTCATTGCACATACATTGGTCAATTCTCTGGCGATTGTGTCGGGGATTATCTGTGATGGAGCGAAGGCATCCTGTGCGGCGAAGATATCAACAGCAGTAGATGCAGGTCTTATGGGATATGCCATGTACAAGCAGGGGCAGCAGTTCCATGCAGGGGATGGTATCGTGGCAAAAGGAATAGAAGCCAACATTACCAATATTGGTCTGCTTGCCAAAGAAGGCATGCGCGA
>CAVBMG010000139.1:0-4979 GCA_963596435.1 Agathobacter sp. | reverse complement strand
ACGCTACTGCTTACTCCATTCACCCCAGCATAGCTGGGGGATTAGGTTTTTCATTCAAATATCTCTCATGCAGCACTTCCACATCTCCAAAAAGAGCAATTGTGAGCACATCATAACCATTATCTTCCGCAATTTTATGTAACTTTTCCAGTTCCGATTTATGAAAATTTGATTCTAAAATTAAGTCCTTTTCCAGTAATGCAAACTCAGAAAATATAAAAAACATTAATTCCATGGAAGCAGATGACAACTTCTTATTTTCCTCTCTGTTGGAAAAACCTATGGTATCTCCCAAAACTTCCTTGATGGAATCCTTAAAAAACATATTCGTATGATATCTTTTTGAAAGAATGTTAGCAAAAGTAGATTTTCCTGTCGCAATATCCCCTGTAATCAGCAATAATTTTTTCATTGTACTTTCTCCTTTGATTTCCTACTGAAAACAATATTTATAGTTTCACCACTTTATCTGCCATTACAATCGTAGATGGTCGATGGGCAATTATAATCGTGGTATGGTTCCTGCTTATTCTATTTATTGCTTTGTTGACCAGTCTCTCCGATTCATTGTCCAGTGCTGAAGTTGCCTCGTCCAATAAAAGGATTGGAGCGTTTTTCAGGACTGCCCTGGCAATGGCGATTCGCTGTCGTTCCCCTCCAGATAAGGTATTTCCGCGCTCTCCGGGAATGGTATCATAACCCTCAGGCAGACGCATGATAAAATCGTGTGCATTGGCAATCTTTGCAGCATTCACAATATCTTCTCTGGTGACTTCCTGCGACTTTTCCCCTCTTCCATATGCGATATTTTCTGCAATACTGACCTCATATAAATACGGCTCCTGCGGAACATAAGCAATCAGATCACGTATTTCCTCTATTGTACTATTCCTTCCATTCTTTCCACAAATGCTTATCGTTCCTTTTTGCAACGGATAAAATCCCAATAATAATTTTGCCAAAGTGCTTTTACCACTTCCAGATTCTCCTACAATCGCCACACACTGACCTCTGTCTACCTGCATGTGAAAATCAGAAAGTACTTCCTTTCCTTCCGCATATCCAAAAGAAACACGATTCACATCTACCATGCTTTCCGAAGCTATCTCCTTATAATCGCTTTGCGTTACATAATGACTGGGTTCTTCTTCCAGTTGCAGAAAATCATACAGATTCTCCACATTTGCCAGACAGTTTATCAACTCTGGAAAATATCTTCCTATGTCCATAAATGCATAATGAAATGGACCGTACAACGTATAGATAGCAGATAACATCCCCAGTGTAATTTTGTTCTGGGACACAAACCATACTCCCAATCCCAAAAATGCCAGTGTTCCAAGTAGATCAAATAAATTGTTTAAACCTGATAATGCCGCACTGATTTGATTTACTTTCTTCTGCATCAAAAAATATTGCTGATTTTCCTTTCCAAAACTTTGCAACAATTTTTCACCGACCGGATAAGTTTTGACCAGTTCTACCCCCGAGAGAATATTGGTCATTGTTTCTATCATGCCCTCATTATTCTGCGCCAGTTCTTTTCCCGCCTGTTTCATAGGATTTGCAAAATAATGATTTACTAAAAAAGTTCCCGCACTTACCAGCAACAAGCACAATGTCAACTGTGGGCTGTAATACATCATAGGAAGTAAATAGACTACGGCGCCGATTATCGCTGCAAGCAGTCTGCGTAAACGGGAAGAATAAATATCGCTGGCGTGCTCGGTATCATAGATCAATTTGGATATAAAATCGCCGCTGTGGTGTTGCTCATAATAGGAATATGGCAAACGCAATGCTTTTGCAAAAACCTTCTTTTCCAATTTTGCCGTTGCCATTCTTCCTTCTATGTTGTAATGCATAATGCCCATTCTCCATAAGCACCAGCCGGACACAAATGCCAAAAATTGTATTAAAATCCTGAATAGTAAGCCGTCTGGATTTCTGCTTTGTGCCGCAGAAACAACACTTTCCACAATCCAAGCATTGGCAATTTTTGAAAATGCAGTTCCTACAGATGATATCAAAATACAAAACAAATAAACGGGAAGTCTGTCCTCCATTAGTCCCAGAAACCAACGTAACAAATGTTTTTTCTCTTTATTCTTCATCTACACTCACTTCCTTCCCATAAAGTCCTGCATAAATTCCATTCTGAGCCAGAAGTTCCCCATGTGTCCCCGATTCCACAATAATGCCGTTTCTTACCACGTAAATACAATCTGCATTTTGAATTGTGGATAACCGGTGCGCTATGACAATTACGGTTTTATCCCTTGCAACTCTTGTTATAGCCTTTTGAATTTCCTGTTCCGTCTCCGTGTCTACTGCTGAAGTAGGTTCATCCAACAGAAGAATGGGTGCACTTTTCAGAAATGCTCTGGCTATGGAGATCCGTTGTCTCTGTCCTCCTGATAATTTCACTCCCCGTTCTCCTACCTGCGTATCATACCCCTGCGGAAGGCTCATAATAAAATCATGAATATCCGCTGCTCTACAGGCTTCCTCAATTTCTTCTCTTGTAGCCCCTTTCTTTCCACACGCAACATTCTCTGAAATACTTTGCGGTAAAAGAAATACATTCTGGGATACCACAGAAAAACAATTTCTCCATTCCTGCAGTGACCATTGTTCTACTTCTTTTCCAAAAAGCTGATAGGAACCACTCTGCTTGCTATACAGACCATACAATAACCTGGCAATCGTACTTTTTCCTTCTCCCGAACCACCTGCAAAAGCCACCATTTGTCCCCTTTTTATCTGAAAAGAAATGCCCTTCAGTACTTCTCTGTCAACAGAATAAGAAAAATGTACATCCTTCCATACGATTGCATTCTTACACTCTGCACCAGCAGCATCACCGGATAACTTGCAAACAATATCATGATCAGCCTTATATCCATCTGTATAAAATAAACAGTTATTGTCCCCACTGTCACAATGTTCACCAGTAAATCGGGAAGAATGTCTGAGAAAAAATTTCCTGCTTCTCCTATATCCGAAGAAAAACGGGTCAGGATGCTACCGGAACCTTTTTCATCAAAATACGAATATGGCAGATGCAACAAGTGCTCTGCTAATCGTCCCCTCACCTCTCTCTGTACCAGAGAGCTATAATGCTTTCGGCTGAGACTTGCAAAATATGCCGCAATCGTGCCGACTATAGTCATCCCTGACAGTTGCATTAAAATATTTTGTAGAATCACCGTTTTTCCTGCCAGCATACTGTCTGTCACCTGCGCAATATAATTGTTTCCCCGAACAACAATTTCATTCAGGGAAATAGACATAACAATATAAATACAGAGAATCCATACATATTTCATTCCAATGTCATAAAATAATTTCTTTTTCTTTGTTACCATTGCAATTTTCCTGTCATTCTTATTTTTTCTTCCTTGTGTTCTTTATCTGTCCTGATTTCTCCAATATTCCAACACTCTGTATATTGTCCGATTACCTGCATGGCTTCCCGGCATTTGTCTGCCGGTACGACTACCACCATACCTATTCCCATATGAAAACGATGAGGAAATACATCGGCACCAATCATATCCTGTTCATAAAGGAAACGAAATAACGGCAACACAGGAATCTTTGTCATATCCACACATGCATACAATCCATCCGGCAGTTCTCTCCATCCTTTATTCCGAAATAAACTATTATGTACACGAAACGCCCCATGCAGATATCCGCATTCCAGTAATGACATAATCTCCTTTGTATAGGCAACATTAGCTTTCATCATTTCTTCCAACAAAAAATGTTCTTCATCTATTCTGGCATGCAGCAAATCCGGTCGCCTATCTAACATTACTTTAATAATAGGATAATGCGTGCCGTCGATTCCATATGTCCGCATACCAATCAGGGCATCTCCTTCCTTTATTTTCTTATAATTCAACAATTTATCCCTGTCCTGTACTCCAACTACAGTCGCGTTTATATTGTATTCCTGACTGGAAAAGTTAACGGGCTGTGCCGCGATTTCCATCCCCGTAAAAAGCATATCATTCTGTTTACAGACCTCCTGAAAAGTCTGCGCCATTATATATAACTGCTCGTAATCATAATTGCCGCATAAAACTGACGCTTTCAATACACTGGGTCTGATACCATGCTGTAATGTAAAATTGATCGCATTTGCCGCAACATCTGCGCAAATTTCTTTGTTATAATGGTATTCTTTTGCCATTTTTTCCTTAGACCCGGGAATGCAGGTAATACAGGAATACACGGGATCTTTCATCTGAGAAGTATCCATCTGAAACAGGCAGGCATCCGCATACCAGGCAGACACAATTCTCTTATCATCCGAGACAAGTTTCTGCACATCATTCTTTAATTCATACAGTTTTCTGGTATCCAGTCCGTATCCATATAAGTAATCTGGCGTTTCTCCCATGCTTCCTCATTCAACAATCCATCCACTGTCATATTTAATATTTTTGCAATATCATACAGCATCTCTACAGTGGGCAGACTGACTCCCGCTTCCCATTTGGAGACCGCCTGATAAGAAATATTCAGAAGCGCTGCAAGGTCCTTTTGCGTCATTCCATGTTCTTTTCTGTAATAAGCAATTCGTTTTCCAACTCCTTTTTTATCCAGCATTCTATTATCTTCCCCCCTGTAATTTTCTACTTCTTCAGTATACTATAACTGTATATGGGCAACAATAACCGCCTGGTGGAGTTGAAGGTTTAGGATTCAACCGCAAGTTGAATGGAATTTTGCATGAAAAAAGCAGCAATGATTCATCCATCATTACTGCTTCTGTTAACTGTTCCCAGCGGGAATTGAACCCACAACTAGTTCTTGGGAACTCGAGTCCCTACAAAAAATAGAAGTTGTATTTCCTGTTGTCCCCATAGCAAGTACAACGATAAACAAATCTACCAATCTTACCTCTACTTGTCAAAATTCATTGCTTCTCTTTCTTCTTTTGTCAAAGCCCATCCCAATGCACCGGC
>CAVBMG010000138.1:0-5225 GCA_963596435.1 Agathobacter sp. | reverse complement strand
AGTATACAGGTAAATCCACGAAGTTACAAAGTGGAGGTCATTACATATTGTCTATTAGAACCACAGGGGGAAAATATATATGTATCATAAGATATTCCAATTGGGCGAAGGACAGATAACCGCCCAGACTTATTATAAAGAAGAAACAGGCTTTGGATTCGTTGATCCTCTCCATATACCGGGTAAGACCCATTCAGAGCAGTCGCTCTATCTTGGAGGATGGAATCTGAGAGCCTCCGCTGTAAAAGATATAGGCAGCTTTGCGCATACTACTTCTGATGGCGTAGAGACAGGTAATGAACGTGCCGTTCTTGTCTTCAAAGCTGACGTAGAACAGGATGGCGCCTATCAGGTTCTTATCAACATTGCATCAGGTGATGAACCCATTCATAATATGAAGCTGTTTTGTGGAAGACGTAATCTGATTGCAAGAAATATCGAGCTTCCGGCACATTCCAGCAAGGTGATTTCCTTTATCACTTATGTATCACCCTATATTCCTGCCATGACCAGCATTCC
Organism: Agathobacter sp.; assembly: GCA_963596435.1. Classification (GTDB taxonomy): domain Bacteria; phylum Bacillota; class Clostridia; order Lachnospirales; family Lachnospiraceae; genus COE1. The sequence continues at coordinate 4,706 of CAVBMG010000138.1, read as the reverse complement.
CATGGAGGAAAAGGCAATCTACATCAGCTATACAGGGCATCATGCATCTATTTCACAGATTACAATTACTGAAACAAATGCCCCTGTTCTCTATATAGCAGGCGATTCTACCCTGACCGATCAGAATGCCCTTTATCCTTACTATCCATATGGAAGCTGCGGCGGTTGGGCGCAGATGTTAGCGCAGTATTTCCCTACTGTGGCAATCTGCAATCAGGCTCACTCTGGAATGACAACGAACTGTTTCAGAGATGACGGACATTGGGATATCATTTTAAAGCATATTCGCCCCAAAGATATCGTTATGCTTCAATTCGGTCATAACGATCAGAAACGCCGCAATTTAGCTGCTTTTGGCGGATATATCAATAATCTGCGCCGCTATATCAGTGAAATTCGTTCTCTTGGCGCATATCCTGTTGTAATATCACCTATCAGTCGTATTCCTTTTGAAGACAATGGTAAGTTCCGTTCCTTGCTTTCTACTCATGCCCTTGCATGTCAGGCAGTTGCAGATGAATGTAACGTACCGTTTATTGACCTGCATTCTCTTACCCTGGAGAAATGGATAGACCTTGGAGAACCTGATGTCCATGACTATTTCATGGATATTACACATACAAACGATTACGGTGCGAATCTGATTGCTTCCTATGTGGTATCAGAAATTCAGCGTCAGAATATAGCTCCTCTGGCTTCCTGCCCTGTCAATCCTGTAGCAGATACCTTTACACCCGATCAAGATACTAAGGAAGTACCGTCAGAATCCACTTCCGGCGGCACATTTGATATGGATATTCCCTATGTAGATATAGATGGAATCCCTCAATATGATAATATGGTAGAAGCACTCCGCCTTGGTCTGCTTGACCCCTGTGTTATGCATCTACATCCGACAGCAGTTATGCCACGCGCCCAGTTTCTGATGGTATTTTTCAAGGCGCTTCGCTTATCCGGCAAAAGACCATATCTTGGACAATTCTCTGATCTGTCAAGATATGAGTGGGATTCCTCTTACGTACAGGCATGCATTGACGAGAATCTGATTGATCCAGATACCGTTTCTGAGACACATTTCAGACCTGATGATGCATTATCCGCAGCTGAATATGCCAGCTTCTTAATCAGAGGATGCTACAATATTAACGAACGTAATATTTCATTAAAAGAATGTTACTCTGATGCTGTTGCCAAAGGCTTCCTGCCTGATTATTACGCACCGAATGCTGCAATTACCCGTGCTGATTGCTATCAGGGACTTGTCATCCTTATGAAATACCTTCACAGCACCGAACAGGCGCTTCCTTCAGATGCTGAACTGCATCCTGTTGGATAATCTATATTCTTCCTCGATTTATATGTTGAAGTAACCCCATTCATAAAAACAAAGCTGTGAAACATCAATTTTGTGAATGGGGTTCTGAATAGCCGATTCAATTTGTACGGTTTGAAACATCTGTAAATTCATACTTTCTGATCTCACAATTTCTGATTCCAAAGGCTGCATACTCTTCATTATCCATATCATGAAAATAAGAGTTCACAACTCTTGCGATTCCATTGTGTGCAACCAGCAAATATGTTTTGGAATCCGACTCCTCTTTGATTTCATCCAGTAAATTATAGATTCTTTGCGCTAAATGAAGCATAGTCTCTCCACCATCAAAGTGATTGATGAACTGCTTCTTCGCTTCCTGAAATATTACGCCATCCCTCGGTGTTGACTCATATTTTCCAAAGTTCTGCTCCGTCAGTCTCGGTTCTTCTCTGCACGGTATTCCTGTCTCCTCAGCAATATGCTTTGCTGTGTCCGCAGCTCTCATAAGCGGAGAATACAGTATTTCATCTATCTTTAATTCTTCTTTTTTGATTTTCTGTCCTAGTGCAACAGCCTGTTCATGCCCTAATTGTGTTAATGCTATATCTGTTGCTCCACATATCTTATTTTCTACATTCCAGATCGTCTGTCCATGTCTGGTAAAATATACACATCCCATTATTTTTCCTCTTATATCTATATTATCTATATCTTTAACTCAGCCATGCAGAAATGATTGTACAAAATGTCCTTAGTGAGCAAGCTCCCACGAACATTCTGCACAGTCATTTCTGCATGGCTTGTTATATACATCTTAACAAAAGACTCAATTGATGTATATAAAAATATAATTTTATGTTATAATCTAATTCATGTTTTGATTATAACTAATTATAACTATATAAATAAGGAAGGAAGTATCTGATTATGCATAATTTTCAAACATATCCAATAGACATGCTGGAATTTAATCCTTTTACTAAAATAGGCAAAGAATGGGCGCTTGTTACCACCAGTGCTGATACAAAAGACAACACAATGACGATCAGCTGGGGCGGCATGGGCGTTATGTGGGGTAAGAATGTTGTTTATGTCTTTATCCGTGATACCCGCTATACGAAAGAATTTATTGATAAAAACGAATTCTTTTCCATCAGTTTTCTGGATGAAACATACCGTCAGGCTCTGAATTACTGCGGTGCTCACTCTGGTCGTGATGAGGATAAAATTGCCAATGCAGGATTAAACAGCAATCATAAAATGGGTATCCCTTTTATTGATGAAAGCAACCTGGTTCTGCTTTGCCATAAGCTGTCTGCCACAAGAATTACGGAAGACTCTTTCCTTTCTCCTGATATTAAAGAGAAATGGTATCCTGATGGTAATATGCACACTATGTATATTGCAGAGATCATGGAGGTTCTTGCAAGATAATGCGTCGTAAAATTGCTTTTTTTGATATAGATGGAACCTTAACCTCTGAAATTGATGGCTCTGTTCCTGCTGATGCAGCTTCTGCGATTCGTCGGGCACGTAACAACGGACATTTGATGTTTATCAACACCGGAAGATGTATGCAAAATGTGGAAGAACGCTTCCGTGAAGTAGGCTTTGACGGTTATTCCTGTGGCTGCGGTACTAATATCTACTGTACAAAGGACAATACTCTACAGGAGATTCTCTATATTCAACAGAATCATTCCATCGTAGCCGAGATTCTTGAGGAAGCCAGAAAATATCCACTTGATATATTATTTGAATCCAAGCAGGAAGTTCGTTTTGATATGGTTCATCCACTGCTTACACAAGGGGGCATTAGACAATATAATGCCTTTACTGCCAGACATTATGATATGTCGCATGAACCGGATTCTGCTGATTTTACATGTGATAAATTTGTGATATGGTTCCAGAACATTGATGATCTGGCTTCTTTTCGCCGCGTAAGTGACCGATATTTTGAATGTATAGACAGAGGCGGGGATTTCCGTGAGTTCGTTCCTCTTGGCTATTCCAAAGCCACAGGGATTCAGACGATTCTTGATTATTATGGATTATCCCTGGAAGATGCATATGCTTTTGGAGACAGCAATAATGATCTCTCCATGCTTTCATACGTGAAACACAGCATTGCTATGGGGAATTCTTCACCGCAATCCCTGTTCTCCAAAGTATCCTACGTAACAGGTAATGCAAGCCAGGGCGGTATTATGCAGGCTCTTGCACATTTTGATTTTATCTAAATAAAAAACATGTGTATATAGTATATCTTTTTTCATTTCGATATGCCTATATACACATGTTTTATTTTATCTCATATTCTTCTTATATACTTATATCCAGCTTAATTCCCAGCTTATCTGCTTTTAATGCGTCATTGACTGTCTTATCGCATGCCTGATTGATACTGGATACATAGGATGAATCTTCACCAAATAACATATCATATGTATTACAAAATGTACTATCTTGTATCTTACTTTCATCCAGAAGCAAACTGTTATCTTCCTGAATTGTAATTCCCAAATCTGCCAGCTCACTTTCCTGATTTTTTTGAATCTCCTGTAATTTACTCAAGGAAGACAAATCCATATTTTGTGCTAATAGCTGATTATATGTATTTACATATTCTTTTAAGCTGTTCCGCTTTGCATCCTCATCTGTGCCACCAACATTAGCCTGACAGTTTGTGATACATGTCTGCTTTAATTGATTTGCCAGTGTTGCTGTATTAATTTCTGCGTCAGTATATTGGGTTATTGTATGAAAACGTCTCAGATTTAACTGATATTCTTCTTCATCTGCGGATTTGTCCATATCCCGCCCTGTTTTATATACCTTAGATATGAAAGAATCACTGCCCTCAAACAGTGTCTGTAGCACCTTCTTTGTTTCTTTATCTGTCAAATCATCAAAAGTATCTGTATCAAACTTCAGCTTTTTATCACTTATCTTAATTCCCAGCTTTTTCAGGCTTTTCTCATTATCCGATAAATATCCTTCCAGCTTATCCATTTCTTTCTTTATGCTGGCATTATCTGCCTGATCAGAAGAACTCTTCAGACTGTTATAGCTTTTAACGAAAGCTGTAAGCTGACGTTTTACCTGTTTCTTATTATAGGAATCTGAACTGTAATTTCTAAGATTCTTTACATCCTTACGAAAAGTAACCAGTTGTTTCTGCAGATCCTGCACATCTGTATCTGCCTCTCTGACTCGCTTACTGTAATTCGATATATAAGAATTTCCATTATTTGTTATCTTGTCAAGTAAATCTGACGTACTATATGATATTGAAGCCATTACTCCATCCCCTGCATTTAATTGTATTAGTAACTGATATGTAATGACCTCTTGTCAAGTACAAATTAACAGAAATCACCACAAA
>CAVBMG010000137.1:0-5401 GCA_963596435.1 Agathobacter sp. | reverse complement strand
AGAGTTTCCTCCGCTCGCTAGAGGAAATCAGCTATGCTGATTTCTCAGCTCGCACTTAACTATATTATACCATAGATAATAGATATTGGATATTATGATTGCTGTGACCTATAATACACCTGCAAGAACAAAATTAGTATATACACGATATGAGGTGTTTCGTATGAATTCAATAAAAAAGATGGATATGTTAAATGGTTCCATATGGAATAAGATTCCAATGTACGCCCTGCCTGTGGCTGCTACCGGCATTTTGGAACAGTTGTTCAATGCTTCTGATATCGCAATCGTTGGAAATTTTGCCAGTTCTGACCGTACTGTTGCAATCGCCGCAGTCGGAGCAAACAGCCCTATTATTGGTGTTATTTTGAATTTATTTATCGGGATTTCTCTTGGCACTAATGTGGTGATCGCCAATGCCATTGGACGAAAAGACAGAAAAGATGTAGAACGGGCGGTGCATACCTCTGTTTTAGCAGCCTTCATAGGTGGTCTGCTTGTTACATTACTTGGTGAGCTTTTCATTAAAAATCTACTGAGTATGCTTCATGTTCCAGAGGATGTATTTCCATATGCATTGTTATATATCCGCATTTACCTCCTTGGAATGCCTGTGATTTTTCTATATAACTTTGAGGCTGCTATTTTCCGTAGTGTCGGTGATACCAAAATTCCTTTACGGGCACTGGCTTTTTCCGGTGTTTTAAATGTTATCTTGAATCTATTCTTTGTTATATGTCTTAAAATGACAGTAAATGGATTCATTTGAATATAAAAAGTCTGAGGATTGACAGAAAGTGTCTGCTGAAAATCCTGGGAATCGGATTCCCGGCAGGAATACAAAGTGCAGTTTTCAATCTTGCAAATGTCGTGATACAATCTGCGATCAACAGCCTTGGAACCGTTGTAATAGCCGCCTCCAGTGCTGCTTATAATATAGAAATTCTGGTATATTATGTATTTAACTCTTTCAGTCAGGCATGTACAACTTTTGTTGGTCAAAACTATGGCGCCGGTCAGATCAAGCGGTGTAAACGAACCCTACTGCTGTGCCTGATTGAAGATTCCCTTACGTCCATAGCTGCAATCCTTCTTATTCTTTGCAGTGGTAAATTCTTACTTTCACTTTTTAACCAGGATCCACAGGTAATTTCTATTGGTTATGAACGACTTGTTATTATTTTCATTGCGTATTGCTTCAGTATGCTTTATGAGGTAATGTCCGGCTATCTTCGCGGCTTTGGAATTTCTCTTGTTCCGGCGATCCTGACAACCATTGGCGTATGTGGAACAAGAATAGGCTGGGTATATGCAGTATTTCCAAAAAACCGTACTTTTCGTACTCTACTGCTTGCCTACCCAACCAGTCTGTCTATAACAGCGGTACTGATACTGGCTGCATTGCTGATCTATCATCCGGCTCATCGAAATGAACGATTAAAACAGGATAGCTCCTATTAACACTACGATTCCTCCGTTGATGACTGCCAGTGGAAGACTAAGAAGCAGACCAAGGAAAAACCATTTCCAGTGAAATGCATAATCGTGATAGGCTTCTGTCATATCCTCTGTTCCGGGAATTACCCACCACTTGGAATGACAGAACCAGATTGTATCGATCACCAATGCATCAAACAGGGAAAAGACATTAAGAAAGATATATGCCTGTACAAATCCGGCAAGAAATGTGTACTGGTGGTTCACGGCGCAGGTAATGAGAACGCACAAAACTACCATTAACAGCGTTCCGACCAGTTTGTTCTTCTTTGCATTGGTATCCATTTCCTGCTGAGTTGTAACGCCTTTTTCTATTGCCCGATTCCTGATAGCCGGTGGATAGTTATAAAGCTGTCTTCTGATGCCCTGAACCTTAAATATGGTCAGCATTGCCAGAGAATATACTAATGTATAAATGATTGCTTCGATTACAATTTTGATTACCATATGCATGCTCCTTTTTATTATTTTGTATCACTGCAGAGACGATAGATACAGTCAAATATAAGGTCAATATTTGTTTCAAACACATCTGCAATAAAGGTTTCCCGGTTCTCTGCCATACTGTAAATGGTCTTAAAAAAATTAATAATGATCCGGACATCCAGATCCGGGCGGATACCATCTACGTAGGACAGGTAACGTTTCGCTTCCTGCTCGTCATGCATTGTGCTGAACATTCCATCTTCCGTTCTGTGTGATTTTAACCATACCCAATCATCAAAAGTCAGTTCCATCAGAATGTTATTTTCAGGGCGAAAAGAATCGCGAAACCACTTAATTGCCTGCTCTAATGTCAGCTTTTTGCCATTCTGCAACATGGATGCCAGTTCTGCCTGCGATTTTTCATCCTGTGCGTCAATCAATGCTTCCACATAGGCTTCCTTTGAGGCAAAGAAATGATAGAAAGTTCCTGTTGCAATATTCGCCCGGGCAGCAATGACAGACACTTTCATTTTCTTTAATCCCATTTCGCGTATCAGATCATAGCCAAGAGCAATCAGTCTCTCCTGTATTTCCTGCCGCTCTCCTTCTGTAAAATTGGCTGGCATAGAAGTCTCCTTTCAATGAATATTTTGTTAATTTATTCACTGAAAAAATTATAACATTCTCAATTTGAAAATGCAAGAATATTGCATACAAAAAACAGCAATGACTTTTTCATCATTGCTGTTTTTTACTATTATTCAATCATTCTCCGGTAAATCATATCAATATACTGATGTATAGATCTCGCCGTCTGTGCAATCAAAGGTGACTGCATCTGAATATGCGTAGTTACCGGCTGCATCCCACATTTCAAAGACCATGGCATAGCTTCCATCATACAGAGGTGCTTCGCCAAAAGATGTGTCTGCTGTTACGGTCAAATCTTCTGCGGTATACATTTCAAAATCATCATCTCCGCTGTAGGAAGCAAGCTGCCAGATCGTAGTGATCTCATCGCCCTCTTCCAGAAGACGAAGCTCCTTACTTGCCATACCAGAGCTGTCCAATCCCTGACTTGCACCGATAATTGACCATTCTTCTGCTGTAAAGTCATATGCAACCTGTAAATTGTATGCTTCCCCATTCAACAGAATCGGTATGGAATACAGATTGTAATCGTCACCTTCGTAGGAAAGCTCCATATAAACCAGATGACCGTCAAGAGCACCCCAGACGCCACGGAAATTATCATAGAAAATACCGTTGTCCCAATCAGCAGTCAAATCATTATCCGTACCAAGTAACATCATCTGGTCATTATCAGGGTCCACATAGTACAGAGAAAATCCAATACCTGCCAATACGTCATTAGCATCTTCGCCTAACGTCAGATAGGAAATTCCTTCGTCATTTACATCGAGAGGCGCGTTATCCCAGTCTTTATCTGCCAAAGTAACAATTTCCGGCAGTTCCTGAATGTCCAGAGATGCCAGATATTCGTCGCCACCCTCTGTCAATTCGCCAGTCAGTTCATAAGCGTAGAGATATTTGAAAGCAATACCGGTTCCCATGTCGATATATCCGTTAAAATCATCAATATCGCCGTTATAGGAATAATAACAGCTTAGACCGGTCGCTTCGGAACGATAGACACCGCCTACGCGGTAAACAATACAATCATCTAATGCATCGGACACATTCTGCGCCGAAGGAAGCATCCATGCTGTCTGGCGGGCAAGGTGTCCCAGGTCAACCATATTGGTATAGCCCTGTTCTCTGGTGTTACCGCCGTAGTTCTCTGTCTGTGCAGCGGCTCGTCCCAGTTCTGCAAAGAAGCCTGGTTCCTCGGTTGCTGCCACGAAAGCTTCCTGTCCAAAAGTCTCATAGGCATCTAAAAGTGGTGTCAGTTTTGTCAGATTTGTTACAGATAGGGTTGTCTGATCCTGTGTTCCGACAGCTTCACAGCCTTCATAATAAGAATTACAGATTGCAATTCCCAGCTCTTCACCGTTCATACCCGGATTGTCTGCCAATGCTCCAAGCCAGCCTGTATAGTACCAGCCGTTGCCAGGTTCAACCTCTTCCGAAGCTACCAGATATTTTGCAAAATTCTGGAATACTGCGGCAACATCAATGGTAGCCATCAGGCAGGTATCGAAGCCAACCAGTTCCAGAGAAGGGTTATCTGTATCTGCTGGCCATACTGCATCAAAAGCCTGATACATTTCTGACAGATCAAGGGAATCATAGCCGTAAATTTCATCAAATGCTGCACCATTTACAGAACCACCGCCATGATTCCAGAAGGTAACTGCCACTTTATCGGCAGGATAATTTTCATTGGCAAAAGCAAGAAACTCATACAGAGTCTGGGCTTCTCCCATATTAGCCGTATCCTGCTCCTCCAACAACTGAAGACCTTCACTATTATAAAGCCATCTTTGTATCTTCGCCGGGTCCATATATTCGTTCTGCCATACCGCAGCACCGCCCGTCTGAATGACCACATTTACATTCTCCGGCAAATCAACCTGCAACATCTCATCGAGGTCTGTGGTTGCGAAACCACCATTTGTCTCCAGATCACTTCCGCATAAATACCAGTAAACAGCCCAACTGCCATCTTCTGCCTGTACTTCAGATGCTGGTTCCTGTTGTTCTGTAACCTGGACATCCTGCGTATTATCTTCTGTAATAATTTCTTCATCCCCGCATGCCACAAGGGATAAGCACATGGTAGTTGAAAGTAATACTGCTAAAAATTTCTGCATTTTTCGTTTCATAGAATTCCTCCTCATCTGTTGGCGTTATTTTTACTTGAGTGTATTATATAACAATTTGATGTACGAGAAGAAGTTTCTGCACGAATCGACTGGTAAATGCATTGAATCGACATTACATTGCAGTTTTAGGAAGAAATTCTGGGGACGGTGGTTTAGCTCGCCTATTAAAGTATGTGGCAGAGAAGCTTGGATATTTCGTTCAAAGACACGTTTCCACTCCGCTGCTCGATGTAACGGACGCATAAGGTTGCATGGGCTTAACAGCCCCTGCGACCTAAGCGCCGACACTCGCAGAGGGTCTTCTTACGAAACATTCCAAGTTTCTCTGGAACGTTACATATAAGTGGGCGAGCTGCACCGCCTGGGTACTGAAAGTTTCCATGTCAAAAATTTATCATATACAGATGATGCACCTTATCAACTTCGTATGTAATCTTACAGGAAGATTCGAATATTTTGTGTCAAACACATTTTCCTTCTATTGATTGATGTAACCGTTTCATGGACTTTGAATCACAATTTATAGAAATAGGTGCTGCCTAGCGCAAATTTCCCAAACAATAAATGTTAAAGTGACTGTGACAGCGTAAACCTGTCATTTACTATGAGAACTTTCTATATACAGCCGCTGGTCTAACAGTTCGGTGAATGCAGCTTAGGGAGTGATGTTTAGTGTTTCTTAGAACAAAGAA
>CAVBMG010000136.1:0-5407 GCA_963596435.1 Agathobacter sp. | reverse complement strand
CGTCTTCATTGACAAGAATCATCATATCTTCAGCCGCTTCCAGTTCAATATCGCCCTCCAGCGTACGGATCACGCCCTTCGTTCCTATCGGCATCAGCGTCCGTGCCTCCACATAGCCAAAGACAGCCGGACGAATATAATAGGATTTCATATCTGATGTGTCGATATTCATCTTCTCTGCATACAGAATGTCAAAACTGCCAAAATATTCATTCATACGGTTGCTGAAATAACCCTCGGAATGAAGCGTTGGATATCTCTCTTCATATTGACGTTTGGCTATAAATCCGCCAGCCTTTTCCACATGGCCTCCGCCAGACCCCATATCTGCTGCCAGAAACTGTGCAAGCTCACTGGCACGTACTTCTTTAACACAACTGCGGACTGAGAATTTGTATCCGTCTTCCAGTTGGTTAAATACCACACAGGTAGTCAATTCATCTACCTGAATCAGGAAATCACTGATCAGCCCTAACAGGTTCGGGTCGCATGGCTGCGCCTGGATAATGGCGTAGTGATAATCACTGTTGTATATGTATCGAATCATGGCGATTCCTGCAATCTCCAGTTCTTTCAGTGACATATTGGAGTTGCGCAGGTGCTGAATAATATATCTGTCATAATGAACAGAGTCACGCATATCCATGTCCAGAGGATAGCATATCTCCGAGAACTGATTGGTATCACGATACAACCCATAATACAATGCTGTTCCCAGCCTGATATCTTCATTTACAGGGTAGTTCGCATCCAGAAGCATACGCCATACCAGCGTGGAACAGCTGCCCAGATTAGAAGCAATCTCCCAGCTTACCAGCTTACTTGTATGTATCTCCTTTTGATGATGATCGATCACGGCAATGGCATCCGCTGCAAAAGGATAAACATTGCCTGCGCCATATTGACAGTCCACTGTGATCAGAAGTCCGCTGATTGGTCCTGCCTGCATCTGCCTGTACTCGATAGGAATCCCAAGCTTATCTATCATTAATTTCAGATTGGTCTTCTGTATCCGATATCTCCCACTGTAGATCAGCGAAACATTTTTGCCTTTTGCCTGAAAATACACATACAGGGCATAGCCGGAAGCGATGGCATCTGCATCCGGATTATCGTGTGCCTGAATCGTGATTGAGTCGTATTGGTCCAGCTCATTTAAGTACATGCTCTCTCCTTGATAACGCAAAAGGGAACACTGCCGCCTTATTAACAGCAGTGTTCCCCCTACACTTTTTATATATTTTTATTCATCAACACTATAGTTAGGTGCTTCTTTTGTGATATGAATGTCATGAGGATGGCTCTCTCTGAGGGCTGCAGCAGAAATCTTGACAAATCTGCCATTCTCTTTCAGCTCTTCGATCGTAGCAGTTCCACAGTAACCCATACCGGAACGAAGACCGCCCATCAACTGGAATACAGTATCTTCTACATTGCCCTTATATGCAACTCGTCCTTCTACACCTTCTGGAACAAGCTTCTTTGCATCGGACTGGAAGTAACGATCCTTACTGCCGTTCTCCATTGCAGCAATAGATCCCATACCACGATATACTTTATATTTTCTACCCTGGAATAATTCAAAGGTTCCCGGGCTCTCCTCACATCCTGCAAAGATGCTGCCCATCATGCAGACATTACCGCCTGCTGCGATAGCCTTGGTCATATCACCTGAATACTTGATACCACCATCTGCAATAATAGGAATACCATATTCTTTTGCTACTGCGTAAGAATTCATAATTGCTGTAATCTGAGGTACACCGATACCTGCAACGATACGTGTTGTACAGATAGAACCAGGTCCGATACCAACCTTAACAGCATCTGCACCGGCTTCGATCAGAGCTCTTGTACCTTCACCTGTTGCCACATTACCGGCAATGACCTGGAGATCAGGATACTTCTCCTTGATCATTCTCAGACATCTTAATACGTTCTCAGAATGACCATGTGCACTGTCAAGTACAATTACGTCTACCTTGGCATCAACCAGAGCAGCTACACGCTCCAGCACATTGGCAGTAATACCAACACCGGCACCACACAGAAGTCTTCCCTGTGCATCCTTGGCAGCCAGTGGATACTTGATCGTCTTCTCAATGTCCTTGATCGTGATAAGACCTTTCAGATTATAATTATCATCTACGATAGGAAGTTTCTCTTTTCTTGCGGAAGCCAGAATCTTCTTAGCTTCTTCCAGAGTAATACCTTCTTTTGCAGTGATCAGACCTTCAGAAGTCATGGATTCCTTGATCTTCTTGCTGTAGTCTGTCTCGAACTTCAGGTCACGGTTGGTAATGATACCAACTAACTTTCTACCCTCTGTAATAGGTACACCTGAAATTCTGAACTTACCCATTAATGCGTCTGCATCTGCAAGTGTATGTTCCGGAGTTAAGGAAAAAGGATCTGTAATGACGCCGTTCTCTGAACGCTTAACCTTGTCAACCTCTTCTGCCTGTGCTTCGATAGACATGTTCTTATGGATGATACCGATACCACCCTGTCTTGCCATGGCTATTGCCATTCTGTGTTCCGTAACAGTGTCCATTCCTGCACTCATCATAGGAATGTTAAGCTTGATTTTCTTAGTCAACCATGTTGTTAAGTCAACCTGATTAGGGATTACCTGTGAATAGCTGGGTACTAAAAGTACGTCATCAAAAGTAATTCCATCGCCAATAATCTGACCCATGTCTTTTCCTCCTAAATTCTAAAAAAAATATAAACTCTAATTGTCCAAGATTATACAAAAACCTGCTAAAAATGTCAATCCGTAAATACCTTTCTTGGGATAATTCCTTTGATTGTTTTGGCAAAATCTTCTGTCAGATTCAACAGATACTTCTGGCTTCCCTCGTAGAACATTACATAAAGCTTCTGATCCGGCAGATCATGACCTGCGCTGTAATCAATGGCTTTTACCTGTCTGTTACGATAGGAATCCAGCTGATAGGATTTCTCCGGTGCCAGGATCTCAATCTTATTTACGTCAATGGTAAGGACTCTTTTTCTTCTGGTCTTTGCCATAATCTTATCAATGGTAATCTCTTTATCCAGATACAGATATTCATACTCGATGGATGTCCACTGAAAAACAAAATAATCCAACACACCAAAAGCAACTGCGATAATAAAAATCAGGATATTACCTGTCAAAAGTGTCAACAACCCTGCCAATACGGTAGGAATGATGCTCACTGCCCTAAGCAGCTTGTCCTTTGCTCCCTGTTCTTTTGATACTAATAATTCCTTATAACTGTCGTTCATGATCTTATCCTTCCTGTTCCTAGTATATATATTCAAAACCACAATCTGCATTGCTCTGAATAATTACATAATACTTTAAATTCTAGTACAAATCAACGCAATCTTCAAGATTTAGAAAAAATTAATAGTCCCTTTCATTGACTTCCTATCCGGCTGCATATATCATTAAGATACTGTACTACATAAGACCAGAAAGGTGAGATATCAATGGAAGTATATAATAAGAACCGTGACAGGAATCAAAGCATGCATGATGAGATCAGAGAACAGAATGCCAAGCTCAAAGATGCACCGCTGAAAGAAAAAATCGCATATTATAAAGAATATTATCTAAAAGCAACCTTAGTCATTCTGGCAGTTGTTGTTTTAATCGGCTATATCGCCTATACCATGATCACTGCCCCCGATGATACTGCTTTTGCAGCTTATTTCTTTAACAACACAGGAGATTCCTCCAGTACCGAATTACTGGACAGCTTCGTTGAATACGCAGGAATTGATACAAAGAAACATGACGCCTACATTGACGCTTCCATGCGCTATGGCGATGCAGCTAATGATATGACGGGATACGGCTATGTAGACCTTGAGAAAAGTATGGCAGTTATTGCAGCCAAGGAACTGGATGTTCTGGTCGGCGATCAGTCTGCATTTGATTATTACTGCAAAAGTGAGGTCTTCTCTGATATTACTACCGTATTGCCGGACGATCTGATGGAGCAATTCAAGGATAAGTTATATTATTATACAAACGAAGAGACTAACGAAACTCTTCCGCTTGGAATTGATGTCAGTGATGCTCCCAAATTACAGGAATATCATTATTATGATGGTATCACAGCTTATTTCGGCTTCATTGTAAATTCTGACAGCGTAGATAATGCTATCACATTCCTTCGATATATTTACGAAGAATAGAACACATTTATAAAAAGACATGGATTACAGCACTTTGTACTGTTACCCATGTCTTTTTCCTATCTGATTCATAATTATTTCCAGATTAATGACTTCCACTGTTCAATCTCTTCCTCGGTCATGAAGCCCTGGGAAGTTCCTATATATCCTATCTTACAAGAAGCAAACATCAGTGCATTCTTGATGGCTTCTTTCGCATCTCCTGTCTTGACGTAATAATGTAAAAAGGCTGAAAACATTGCATTTCCGGCGCCCACCGTATTCACGACTTCTTCTGTCTTGACCGGCTTATATTCAAGAATACTGTTGTCTTTCTTAGTATAAAGAATGACTCCCTTGCTGCCAATACCTACAATCATAATTTCAGGATCGTACTTCTCTCTGCATTCATTGATGCACTCATAAGGATCACATTCCATATCTTCATCACTGGCATAAATAATATCTGCTGCCTGCAGGAAATCAGCTTTGGGTTTACTTCTCTCTCTGCTCAGGCTTCTTACATTGACAGCTAACGGCTTATCATATCTTTTCGCCAGATCTATCAGCGGTCTGCAGAAATTGCAGTCCGAAATCAGTACCATGTCTTTATCCTGAATCTGTCGTTCAAATAACATTCTGTCATACTCTACTGTCCGTATGTCTTTGACATCTTCAAATATCTGCTTCTCTCCATTGGCATACATAATAACTGTGGTAGGCATAGAATCCAGTCTAGGCAATACATATGCAAAATTCAGTAATGCCTTACCATCCTGATTGGCATGTGCTTCCAATTCTCTATAATCTATCTCTTTGCCAATCATACTCATGAAATCTACCTGATTGCCAAGCCATGTCAGCGCTCTGGCTTCATTATATCCCGCTCCTCCCAGATCTGTATGGATCAAATCCGGAACACTTGTAAAATAGGAATACGGTATGGGAAGCTTATCTACCTTCACGATTGTCTCTATCTGAATAAAACCTGCTACCAAAAAACGACTCATCGCTATCCTCCATTTCTGTTAATCGCTTTGTTTATTCTGTTTTTTATTAAGTATAACGCATTTTGTCAGACT
Source organism: Agathobacter sp. (assembly GCA_963596435.1). Taxonomy (GTDB): domain Bacteria; phylum Bacillota; class Clostridia; order Lachnospirales; family Lachnospiraceae; genus COE1. The sequence goes on along the minus strand of CAVBMG010000136.1, from coordinate 155 downwards.
TTTCAATCTTGTGTCTGTTATTATTCTATATGACTTTTTACATTTCAAACGAGTTTTTACATTTGGCATTGCACTTCTACACCTTATTGCTATAATACCCCTACAGACGTCTGAAATACATAGAAAGGCACTGCTAGCGGTATTGCAAGCCCTAT
>CAVBMG010000135.1:0-5459 GCA_963596435.1 Agathobacter sp. | reverse complement strand
CAGTTCGGTGAATGCAGCTTAGGGAGTGATGTTTAGTGTTTCTTAGAACAAAGAACAAATGCTTGCAAGCCAGGCGCAACTGTTTGAGCCCGTAGGGCGAGTTTTGCGCTCGGCTTGTACTCTAAGCATTTGAGATGCAGTTCTTAGAAACTCTTACATCACGTACGTGGCAAAAGAACCGAACTGCCAGACCAGCGGCGTGACTAGAACTTCTTCTTAAACTGAAATTTGTCAGTTAAGTTCATTTCCTTCGGCATCAATGAAAATGTACTCAGATGGGATAGATGAATAATAGAATACATACGGATAGGCATCTTTTTCTATAATTTCTTCATGTGTACCTGTTTCATCAGTAATCTTTACAGAAACACAATTTGGATTGTTCACAATAAAGGCATATCCACGATTCCAATTTAAAACGGCAGTATCCATTAAAGGAGACATAGGCTTGTATGTCCGAACATAAGCGTATTCTGCTTCTCCCTTGATTTCTACTTCCATAGGGAGATAATAATGCGCTTGATATTTATTGCCCGAAATAAACCAAACGAGTGCTGTATCATCTATGACACACATACCGCCATACTGCATATCAATCGTATCAGCATCGGAAATTGGGATTTCTTCTCTGGCTTTTTCTAGCAGTCCGTCAGTACCTTTATATGTCTTTGTACAGCCCACAAGAGAAAAACATAGTATACAAGCCAGTATTATGCATATTATTCTTTTCATACAAGCCTCTCTACAAACTATAATTGCTATTGTTCTCAACATCACACATGGTCTACACAGTTGTTTGTTTCTTCTTTTTTATCATTTTCTTTTTCATCATATTATGTTCAAACGCAACCCATGCTATCTCGGCAAATAGCACGATCATAAAAATAATCACCTGAAACATAACGTTATCCAGCTTTTCAATAAAATACACAAAAACTGAGAGTGTAATAAAGAGCATGCAACCCAAAATAATAAAATTTCTGCCATGTCTATGGTTCCATTCAGCAACGCTTGTCAATTCATCTTCACGAGGTGGTTTTTCTCCTGTGTTTATTGTTACTGGTTGTTCAGACTTATACTGCCTTATTCCAAGGATGATGAAAACAAGTGAAACCACTAATGAAATTACCAAATAAATAATCGTAGCAGCCATATCTATCCTCCTGAATCAAAAATAGTAATACATTGTAATGGCAATTCTGGAATGTAAATAGTTAATTAAATTCTGTCTCGAGAATATCTATTTGAAAGAGTAGATAGTGTTCGCTTTCCGCTGATGCGAAATGCTTTGAAAGGACAGGACATTCTTCTAACATTTTCTGTTTGATTTTAATATCGATACATTCAGCGGCTTTACCTGTTATTCTTATCCATTCCCTGCTTGATTCTTTCTTGGCAACTATCTGTACATTCCCATTATCTCTTAATTGTTTATGTGCATTATTCTTATCATTTGTAGAAATAAATAATCTACCGTTATATTCCATTACAGCACCGAAAGGTCTTCCAGCAGGAAAATCACCGTTTATTGTTAATACATAAAAGTAACCGCATTCTTTTAAAAATTCATATGCTTTGCTCACCAGAGTATTCTCCATATTTTTCCTCCCTAATGTGATATAGATTGTGGGTAATAAATGTGTCTTTTGCTTTCAAAAAAGAATATAATTATTCTACGATACCTTCAGATAAATAGATAGTAATATCATGATTTTTTTTGACTCACTAAAAATCCGGCTTCGTCCTTTATAATTTCATATTCTTTTGCAATAGGGTTCTCAGATCCGACCACACAATAGTCGCATTTGTGGGAGTTTCCGCAAGTACCGCAACGGATTAAAGTTCCATGAAGCTGGCTGATTCCCCAATAGTCTGAATTGCAGAAAAGTGGGAGTACATGCATCAGGTTATTAAGTGTTCATTTCTCATCATAAATTGATCCACATTCGTATCTATCTTTGTGATTATATTTTTTAAATCTGTCAGAGACATGGAGCAATTTGTGTTGAGCCAATGAGCAATCAAAGCCATAATACCATGAATACGGTAATAGGCAAAATACTCTAATTCAGGGGAAATTTCGTTAATAACCCACTCATTTTTCCAGGCAGTCGTGCACATATTAATCAGGTAATTCGTCATATTTTGCATAAAGGTTGAGTTATCAATCAAAGAAGAATTACGATGCAGAAGGTTTACGATTGCCGGAGTGTTTGCAATATAATCAAGCAATGCATCATAAAATGACTGATATGTATCCAGTTTTTCGTCTTCAAAAATTTTGGTCAGGTTATTAAAAATATCCATTTCATAATCGTGGTATAAATCATAAATATCTTCATAATGCAGATAAAATGTTGCTCGGTGAATATCTGCGCGATTCGTCAATTCTGTTATGGAAATTTCGGATATAGTCTTTTCAGTTAACAATTCTTCAAAAGCTTTTTTTATTGCAGATTGGGTCTTTTTAGAACGGCGGTCTGTTTTCTTTGTCATAGTGTAACCTCCGATTTTTAAAAATTTTGTGAATAAACGACACTCTGCTGATTTATTGTCGCATAGACGACAGAAATTAAAAAATTACAGATTGGAAATGCTGATTATCTATATTATACTTGCAAAAATAGAAATAATCAACATATGTCGCATAGCAAGCAGTTGAAGGAAAATATAAGATAGGAGTAGGAGAGGAAAGAAATATGGAAATCAGGACTTTAGCAAAAAAAGATTATAAAAAAGCAATTCAGTTTGCAATCAAGGGAATGCATTTTGACTGGTATATGGGTAATCGTACAATTTTACAACTGTATGGACAATACTTTTTGTATATGGAATTAAATAAGGCAACACAGGTGCTTGCGGCATATGAAGGTGAGCAGCTTCTTGGAATTCTGCTGGCACAGGTGTACGGAGAAAAGCAATGCTGTTATTCTGGGATGAGAGATATTTATGTAAAATTATTTGATTGGCTTCAGAAAAAGATCGCAAAAGAAAGCATTGATCTGTATGATGATGCAAATAAGGAAATGTATATAGAATATGCAAAGAAGATAAAACCAGATGGGGAAATTATATTTCTTGCAGCAGATTTAAACAGTGGAAGAAAAGGTGTCGGAAGTTTTTTGCTGGAAGAACTCGAAAAGCGTGAAAATGGAAAAGAACTGTTTTTATACACAGACAATGCATGTACTTATCAGTTTTACGAAAAGCGTGGTTTTGAGAGGTTTGCTGAAAGACAGATTGAATTGCATTTAGAGCAGGAGGTTTCCCTTAGCTGTTATATTTATAGAAAGAAAATAGAGGGCAGCAGTATAACTGGAATTTGCTACAACACTACAACTTGACCATTTGGATAATCCCCTATCCACGAACAAGGAAAATAGCCATTTTTATAAATATTAAGTAAAAGAGTAAAAAAACCTTGAATGTTTAACATTTTTTCTATGCATGCCCACGATAAATCTCGTTTAACCATATCCAGCATTTCATTTCCTAAACCAGCTTCATTTTCTAAATGATTTTTAGTTATAAAATCATCCCAATTTTGATATATTTTATCGCCTATTTCTGATGATATAGTTGCGAAAATTGCATCAATTTGTTCATCACCTATTTCTTTTATTGCGATATTTTCTAAGGTGTAAATATGTGGTTCCCATGTTTCAAGCATATTTTTATTCCAACCATCGTAAGCTTCAAAAATTGAGGATATTACATAATAATTATTTTCTAAATGTTTATGGTTAAACCAATCTACAAGCTTTATTTCTTGTATAAATTCATTTACTTCATTCATTCTAATTAATCTCCTTAACTTCTGAGTTTAATGGCGTTTTGTTATAGTTTTATCCAATACCGAAGCACTGGAACTTTATCATCCAGAACCTCATTCTCAAGAATTCCATCGTTTTTCTCAATGGTTCGTGCAGAATCAATATTGCGTTTGTGACAGCACATCAGCACATCGTAAATTCCAAGTTTTCGACATTCATCAAGTGCCAGTGAAATCATCTCCGTACCGAGACCTTTTCCACGCTCGCTGGGACGAATGCCGGCACATATTTTCCGCACGTTTCTTTTACCGTAAGACTTTCCATATATCTTTCAATATCATGATAATCACATTTACGTATCGGAATGATTTTTTCATTTGCCATAGTTCATTCATCCATCATATCAATAAGCTGTGTAGTAAAGCTTTTATCAAATTTAATAAGTTTGAGCATTAAATTTGCCTCCTTCACACACCACTAATTCCTGTAAAAGTAAAAATCACATTTATCACTGCCGCGTCCTATTGTGCCTTGCCGCTTGAAGGTGATGCCCGACATATTCCCAAAGACACAATCATCACTCAAGCAGAAAGTAGCTGTCAATTTTTTGCAGCTCAGTAATTCGCAATACTTCATATAGGGGCATTGCAGAACATCGACTCTGTAATGTTTGGTATCGGACTCAAATTCTTTCGTTTTGAAGCCTGCTTCTTCATTGTACATGCTATCAATCATCTTGGGAAAGATCTTAAAGAAAAGAGGTCGAATAAAAGGAATCTTAGTCACAACATTCAGACGTTTCCGGTCAGGCTCTACACCTATTCTTACAGATTCTTCTATCAGGTTTATGGATTCTTCACGCGGGATATATTTAATCATCTGTAGATAAAAAGCAGCTCGCGGGAAGATCATCTGTTCAGTATGTATCTTTTCCTTTTTGGACAGATCTTTATATTTTTCACATAATTCGTTGCAAAGGGTTACTGCATCTTGAATCAGAACATCAGTCTGTTGCCTGCCGAGCTTCTTTCTTAGTTCATCTAAAACATAAGAGAAGCCATCAAGTTTTTCATAATATCTTTTATTGACCATAATTCTGTGCTCCTGCGTATTTGTAAATTCCAATTCATAGTATTTTATCTTTTGCATAAATAAATCAGCTCTGTATCCAATAGTTCAACACAATAAATAAGCATATTATACTTGGAATAAAATACAAAAAACTCACAAACTTTTGCTTTGCCTTAACGAATATAAAACCGAGAATATTTGCAATTAAAAGCGGGATAAAGCCAAACGTCAATACCATACCTGCGTTATCCCATGCTTCTGCTGGTAACATTGCATCGGGATTTGGTACTGTAATATTATGAGTAAGGTATGGAATGGCAAAATAGATCAGACAAATAATGCCAATGACATTTAGTGCAATTATTAACCATGATAAAACATTTCTTTTTTGATTCATTCGTTTCTCCTTTATAAATTAAAGTTTAATGAACAGATTCTAGTTACGCACCGTTTCTGTCGATTGATTTTGTGAACACGTAATAGCTGTAAGGACTTCTAAGCACCTACGGCAGAAATGCTTTTATTACAAGCCCTGCGCCTAAAACTCGCCTACGGCTCAAACAACGGCTCGGGCTTGCCTGCATTTCTTCCTTGCTGCTAAGAAGTACTAACAGC
>CAVBMG010000134.1:0-5501 GCA_963596435.1 Agathobacter sp. | reverse complement strand
GATAAGACACCTTATCTCTGGCGCATATGGTCAGCTGCTCACATCTGTTATAGACCTGTTTCATTTTCCTTTGCACTTTTACTCCCTGTTCATCCTGTGAGAAATAAATCGTCTGGGGAAATATGACGATCTTCTGTCTGGGGAAATGTTTCATGATCTTTTGACGGAAGCTTTCTGCAAACTCATACAGACTTCCCATATTGCCACCGCCCTGACACACGATTACATCCTGCTGCCCTATCTCTCTTTTTAACTGGATCACCGCATCCGGCGTGTCCCAACCATCTATAATATAGAGCTGATACTCCGGGTTCTTCTCTATCAACTCATCCAGAAATATCTTCTGTGCATAGGCTATGGCATGATCGCCCAGATTATCAAAGCAGGGCAATTCAAAGAATATGATTCTTCTGCTTTTCCCTTTTGACAAGCCAAAATCAAACCGGTCTATGGTTACAATTCCTGCTTCACCCAATGCATGCTGTATTTTGTACTGCCACTGCTGTATTTTTTTGATTCCATCCTTGCTGCGCAGATATGCCTGCACAAACAATGGGGAAGCGGTATAGACCTGATATAATTTCCTGTCTTTCTCACTCAGTATCGGGCTATTCTCGATATTTTCTTTCTCTGTATGCAGAAATTCCAGTATTTCTTCCCGGTACAGGGATGTATGCAGCCTGAGGCTTAATCTGATATATTCATACAGATACGGTACGATCTGTGCAAGGCAAAGACTTGCCAGGTATTCTTCTTTCTGTTCCTGCATGAAATAATATCGTTCTGTCTGGGACACGATGATCTGGTAGCAGTTCTCCAGCCATTTTCTATCCTCCACATGACTGGATATGCTGCCTTCCCGTATCTGATAATAGTACAGATACTGTGGAATCCTGCATAAATGGCGTGCCCTGTAGAAAAGCTGATATGTCGTTGCGATATCTTCATAGTTTCTTCCCTGTGGGAAGCGTATTTTCTGAAAAAGAGATGCCTTATAGAGCTTATCCCATACATAATTCTTCATGCCCTGATCTCTAAGCAGAACTTCCAGCGCTTCTCTGTTGGTATACAGTCTGTCTTCATCCTCTATCGGGGCTTCAATCAGCAGCTTATCCCCACGCTGCGTATAATGACAGCATATTGCAATGTCACTGTTATTTTTTTCACATGCCTGATATAATTGCTCGAACATATCCACACTGATGTAATCATCACTGTCTACAAATCCGATATATTCTCCCTTTGCAATGTCAAGCGCAGCATTTCTGGCACTGGACAGCCCTCCATTCTCCTTATGAATGACCTGTACTCTGCTGTCTTTTTGCGCATATGTATCGCATATCCTGCCAGAGCTGTCTTTTGACCCATCATCCACCAGTATGATCTCCAGCTGCGTATAGGTCTGGTGAAGAATTGACTCCATGCATCTGTCTAAATACTTTTCCACATTATATACAGGTACAATGACCGTTATATAACCTTTTCTCTCTCTCATTTCAACATACCTTTCGAATCTTGTTCAGGATTACCTGAAAACCTTCTGTCCTGCAATATGCCAGTACAAATACGGCACTGCATACCGCCCCTGTGACTACTACTTTCAGAATCAGCGCCGCCCAGCTCGTCACAATCCAGAAGGATAAGCCATAGGACAGAACAGCAGTCACACAGGCAAGCAGCCCGATATTTCCAAGAATGGATACATAATACCCTGCTGCACTACTGTTAAAATATTCACGAAACAGTAACTTGGGTTCATACCAGAAATACGTGCTCAATCTGGCAATGGCTGAAGCGAAAATAATCCCCGCAACTCCCATAAATCTGCCAAGAACTATAGATAACACAATATTTACCACAGCTCCTGCAAGCATCATATATTTGGTCTTCATATATAATCCCGTGGCGTCTCTGTATATCCATAACGGCTGCAATGCACAGGAGAAATAGGTATTGACCGTCACTGCAATTACGGTCAGTCCTGAGAAAGTATATTCCTGCCCCAGCCATACCGTAATCACATCATTGGCAAGCAGACCAAATCCCGCCGTGATAATGCCACAGAATATGAAGCTTGCAGACTGCATTGCCTGAAAAATCTGTAGTCTCTTCTGTGGATTTTCTTTAGCAATGACGTTACCTATACTTGCCACCAGTGAAGAAAAAATAATCTGCTCAATCAACAGTAATTTATTACTTAACATGAGATAATTACTGTACAAACCAACTGCCGCCGTACCTATGAGCATGGATATCAGCAGATTATCCGTTGCGGAGAAAAGTGTTCCACTTAACTTATAGATGAACACGGACTTCATATTGTTAAAAATCCCCTGCTCCACTTCCCTGTCTATCTCTACTGCAGTATTTTTATCTCTGATATAGGGGTATTCCTTCTGGGTCTGCCTGGAAGCTATGGCATTATTTAAGAACTGTATCAGCACACCAATGATAATGTAAATCATATAATTGGCTGTGATATACAACACCAGAATCTGCAATACTGTTTTTAATAAAGTCGTCCACATGCGGATATTCACAATCTTGTAATCTTTCTGGTCTGCCGTCATCAACGTTGTCTTGTATACAAAAAGATACGAAATTACGATATTGGCAAGGGATAACAGGTAATACCACGCAAGATTGGGTATCTCCTCCTGCGTATTAACGATGTATTTCAGAAAAGGTACACAGGCAAGCCCCAGTATCGTCACAGTAATCGCAATGATTCTGTATACCTTCTTATAAAAATGTATCAGCGCCGTAATCCTGCCCTCATCATGCTCCGCCAGTGGCTTGTAGAAGCTGTATGCCATTGCCGTTCCAAATCCCAGATCTGCCATGGACAACAGCGATAATACATCGGTAAATATTCCATTGAGTCCCAAATACTCTGTTCCCAGCGTATTGATAAATACCGTTCTGGATACAAAGCTCAATATCAGTGTGATCGTCTGATACAGAAAGCCGGATATCATATTTTTAGCAGACTGTTTCATACGTCCTTCGTTCATCTTCATTCTCTTGCCTTTCTGTGCTGCCTTATTTTATAAAATTAAGCTCCAGGTTATGATAAATCTCCATCATGATACGGTACTTCTCCCTGTCCTTTAACTTCTTTGCTCTCTCTACACAATCTTTATGGAACAGTCCATGTACACCTCTGCATAACCAGGCTGTGGGCAGCAGGATTTCTTTTCCTTCAAGCCACGGATAATATTCCTTCATATACTGTGCTGTCGGGAAATAATACGTCAACTTCATCCTTTTCTTATGATTCCAGGCGTCCTGTTTACATAACTGACTCCATATGCCATTCTCGCCCTTGCCATAGATTCCACAATCCACCATGTAGCGAAACAGGTTTACATAAAATTCTATACATTCTCCATTCTCAAGCCACAGTTTTGCAAGCTTCGCCATATGCCTCTCAAAATGCAAGATTCCACACCTCTCCAGTTCCTGTTCGACCAGACTACGGTCTATGACATTGCCATACTTTTGGTTGAATACATAAATATCCACCAGATTCCTGATGCCACACCCATTCTCATAGAAATGTTTCGCCATGTGAGAAATCATGTATACATAGAAATTCTCTTTACTGAATTCATAGGTATAGTCCTTCCCCTGTTCCAACACTGCCCTGAACCGATCTTTATAATACAAGTACTGGCTCTTATCTACAGTCTTCTCATAGAGGTCCCAATGCATCTCCACTGTCAGGAAGGGTGGTTTCTGATAGATTACATGATGCTTGATTGCCTGACTCTTGTGAAATCCTGCTTCTTCCATGATTTTCTCTGTGCTGGTGAAATCCTTTTCATAGATCATGAAATCAATATCACTCATCTCCCGCAGCTCCACTCTTGGATACATGTACTTCATCACAGCGCCCTTTAAAACCTGATTTCTGATGCCCGCCTTTTCCAGCCTGTTCTGTATCTCTCTTACAGTCTGTATCTGAAGCAGGGTCTTTAGCGTGCTTGTCTTTAAGGCATTGCGGCATCTTATCACCTGTTCCTGCGATAGCGGAAGTCTTATCAAGGCTCCCAGTATCATATATGGCATCTGTGCAGAATATGCGATTTGCTCCAGCTCTTCAAAGCTGACTGTTTCAGGAATTGCAGCCGGCATCCGGTTCTCCAGCTGTGCCCGGACAAGTTCTCCCAGATACCGCATCTGTATGATTTCTTTGCTGTTATCCATCTCTTACTCCATACTCTCAACCATGCCTGCATCTGCCATTTCCTGTGACTCTTCCCCTAAAGCTGCGTCTTCCTGTGGTGGCTGTACCTGCCCTGTCGCGGCCGTTTCCTCTACCTGCACTGGTGTCTCGATTGCATTCCATCTGGTTTCTATATCGTTTATCTGGTTTACATAATATGTAATATACTCTGTTCTATTCTGGAAGAAGGTCTGTATACGCTCTGTCTGTCCCTGATAAAATCCCGTACTCGGATACGCATAGAATCTTTCATAGCTGCTGGTTGCCATCTTACCGATTCTTGCAGATATATTCTCCAGCTCTGTCATTACCTTCTCTTCTGTAAAAATGTCCTCTGCCATACGCTGCATGGTCTTCTGTAACTGTACACGAAACGCATCATTATGAATCAGGGAGCGAAGTATCTGATCTTGTCTGACCATCGGCATCAGGAAAGAATTAATCGTAGCAGTTGCCTTGCCCTCTGCCATCAGCGCATTCATGGAACAATTAGTCTTACCTATGATCCATCTCCATCTGCCATCTTCATACTTTCCTGTTCCTGTCTGTGAAGTCTTCCATGCACAGGCTTCATCCGTTCCATAGTCAATATTGGCAATATACATATTGGCGCACAGATAATCCAGGTAGCTTTGTACATCCATCATGTCCTGTAACTGTTCATAATTGCTTTCCAGGCTCATATCATTGGAAGTCAGAAACTGTATCAGCTTGTCATACTCATCCAGATAGTCATAATTATCAATGACTCCGTCCTTTGCCAGAATGACCTTATTATCCTGTGGTATGTCATATTTTTCTTCAAAATAGAGCCTGTCCAGCGGCTTTCTTAGCATATAACCGCCCCAGTATTCCCCATTGATAAAGAGAACACATGGCATCAGCTCCTGTGTACCTGCCTGTGTATCTTTCAGCAGGTCATTTGCCAGATATTCCCTTGCCTTGCTGTCATTGTCCCGCCTGTTCGTCTGAATCTCCAGTGTATTACTTACTTCATTCAGATAGCTGCTCAACTCAGAGCCTGCCCAGGCACCCTTGCCGTCTCCTGTTACGTAGAAGGATTTCTGGGGCGCTTCCATACTGTAGTCACGCAGAATAGATAACGCGATCTTGCCACCATAACTTTTTCCCTTATTGCCATCAAAAAACTCTATATACGCTTCCCTCTTCCAGTCCATCTGATAATTTGCCTGAAAAAGCCCTTCCTGACCGGAGATCAGCGCATCCTCATAATTGTGTCCCTGCACATAGATTCCTTCAAAATAATCAAACA
>CAVBMG010000133.1:0-5512 GCA_963596435.1 Agathobacter sp. | reverse complement strand
ACTAATATGATAGCTGTGACTTTCATCTTCCAGGTACATGCCCCGTAAATTTACTACCTACAGATACTCTGCAGTGCAAACTACTTTGCAAATCTGTAACTGATTATTCAATTGTTATGTCCAATCTCTCTTGGACAATTGATATTCTACAATGCACTTTAATTTTACGGAAGTGACACCACTGGTGTATTTTTACGAATTTTCACCAGTTTTTGGTGTATTTGTCATTTCCTTTAATTTGTTCCATGTATGCTTAGGCAGTTCTCTTGCCGGCTCTCTGAATCGTTCAAGATATTTTTCAAATAATTCCGTATTGATTAATGCTGAATTACCGACTTTATAGACTGCTCCTGCCTCTCTCGCAATTACTATGATTCTAGATTTACTTATCCCATAAATAATCGCTCCTTCCTCTGCATTGACAAATTTTTTCATAAAATCCTTTGTATCTGAATAGCACTTATATGAGTAACTCATTCATCAGTCTCCTTTCACAATGGGCAATGGATGTTTCATTTCTGTTTGCGGTTCTCTGAACTGCTCCATATAATCATCAAAAATTTCCAAATTTATTAATATAGTATTTCCCTTAGCTGTTCCAATCTTATAGACTGCGCCCGCCGCTCTAGCCATTTCAATAAATCTATGATGCCCTATGCTATATGTCATTGAACCTTCCCCAATTCTTACAAATTTCTTTTCTACGATTTTGTTTGAACTAGGCACTCTTGCAAAATGTTTCATAAATTTCATCAACCTTTCCTTATGTACTAATATAATCTTTGCAAGTTGATATCTTGCTCCAGCAGCCAATGCTATATCCATCGCCTCATCTCGTGTTACATTAAATAAAGTCATTACTTCATCAATACGGATAAATCTTGGTTTTACAGTTTCTTTTCTATAGGCGCTAACTGAACCACTCAATGTATTTACCATAACATCACCTACTTATAAAACTCAGAATCTGTAATATGAAAAGTTTCAAGATACTTGTCCAATATTTCTGTGTTAACAAGTACAAGCTGACCAATCTTATAACATGCCTTGGCATCCTTAGCCACTTCTTGAAATTTTGTCATTCCCATACTGTACATCTTTGCACCATCTGAATATCTTACAAACTTTTTTGCATCCTCATATCTATCTTTCTTCTTTGATTCATTCATTGCTGTGCTCCTTTCACTTTGACTTCATAACAAATGACGCATTTTCTCCATAACGCAAAAAAGAGGACATCTTCTAAATTTCTTTAGAAAATGTCCTCTTAGTAGTTCATATTTGATTGAATCTTATTCTTTTCAGATTGTGTACTCTTTCATACTGATGTAAATGACTATGCCAAAATACGTCTTTTAATGCGTCCTTTGACGTGCTCAAATGCCTCAATCCCGCATAAATACTGGGTTTATTTATCCAAACTCTTCATCGTTGGGAACAATAATACATCCCTGATGGCCTGGGAGTCAGTTAACAGCATAACCAGTCTGTCAATACCGTAGCCGATACCGCCTGTAGGTGGCATACCAATCTCCAGTGCATTCAGGAAATCTTCATCTGTATGCTCTGCTTCGTCATCACCTGCTGCCGCATTGGCATCCTGCTGTGCAAAACGTTCTCTCTGGTCGATAGGATCGTTCAGCTCAGAGTAAGCATTACACATTTCCCATGTATTGATAAATAACTCGAAACGTTCTACCTTGGATGGGTCGCTTGGCTTTTTCTTGGTTAATGGAGAAATAGCGAGAGGATGATCCATGATAAATGTAGGCTGTACCAGATTCTCTTCGCAGAACTCTTCAAAGAATAAGTTTACGATATCGCCCTTTGTATGTCGCTCTTCATATTCTACATGATGTTCCTTTGCGATTGCCTTTGCTTCTTCATCAGTAGCAACTGCATCGAAATCTACACCTGCATATTTCTTAATGGCATCGATCATAGTCAGACGCTCGAATGGCTTACCAAGGTCGATTTCTACACCATTATAAGAAATCTTGGTAGAACCACATACTGTCTCTGCAAGATAACGGAACATGCTCTCTGTCAGTTCCATCATGCCTTCATAATCTGTATATGCCTGATATAACTCCATCAGAGTAAATTCAGGGTTATGACGTGTATCAACACCTTCATTACGGTATACACGACCGATCTCGTATACTCTCTCCAAACCACCAACGATCAATCTCTTCAGATACAATTCCAGAGAGATACGAAGCTTCACATCTTCATTCAAAGCATTATAGTGTGTTTCAAAAGGTCTTGCTGCTGCACCACCGGCATTAGATACCAGAGTAGGTGTTTCAACTTCCATGAAGTCTCTGCCTGCAAGGAAGTTACGGATCTCCTTTAAGATCTTGGAACGCTTAATAAATACTTCCTTACTCTCATCATTCATAATGAGATCTACGTATCTCTGACGATAGCGGGTATCTGTATCTGTCAATCCATGGAACTTCTCAGGAAGAATCTGCAAGCTCTTGGATAACAGTGTCATTTCTACAGCATGAATGGAGATTTCACCTGTCTTTGTACGGAATACATATCCCTTCACACCGAAGATATCACCGATATCAGACTTCTTGAAATCTGCATATGCTTCTTCACCGATAGCATCCTTTGCAACATAGACCTGAATAGTTCCTTTCAGATCCTTGATATTACAGAAAGAAGCTTTACCCATAACACGCTTGAACATCATACGACCTGCTATAGATACATTAATAGGGCTTGCATCCATGATAGCACGTCTTTCATTGTAGTCCTCGTTCAATACTTCTTTTGCCTGCTGCTCATCTAAGCCTTCTACACTTGGCTCTTTTCTTCCTGCAAGAAGTTCTGCTTCATGAGCTGTATATAATTCTTTTGCATCACTGGTGTGATGTGTCTGATCATATTTTGTGATCTGGAACGGGTCTTTGCCTGCTGCCTGTAATGCTGCAAGTTTCTCTCTTCTTACCTTGAGAAGCTGGTTAACATCCTGTTCCTGGTTCTTCTGTGTTTGATTCTGTTCCTGTGACACTTTTCCCAATACTCCTTTCATCTATGCTGAGATCGTGTATCTGTATTTCACACTTTCCGCAGTATAAGCGAAACTCTGTGTGTAACTTCTTCTATGCTTCTGGCTTATAAATATCCAGGATAGTGTATTCGATCACACCTGCTGGTGCTTCAACGGATACAATATCACCCTTCTTAGCGCCAATGAGAGCTTTACCAAGTGGAGACTCGTTAGAGATCTTACCCTTTAAGCTGTTAGCTTCTGTAGCACCAACGATCTTGAATTCCATCTCATCGCCGAATTCATTGTCTTTTACTTTAACAGCAAGACCAAAGCTTACCTTCTCCAGGTTCTCGCTGTCATCTTCCATATCTACAACTTCTACGTTCTTTAAGATCTTCTCCAGCTCTTCGATTCTAGCTTCGATATCACGCTGTTCGTCTTTGGCTGCATCGTATTCTGCGTTCTCTGATAAGTCGCCCTGCTCTCTTGCTTCCTTGATCTTCTGTGCTACTTCTTTTCTTCTGATGACCTTGAGTTCATGCAGCTCATCTTCATATTTCTTTAAACCTTCACGTGTTAATAAGTTTTTCTTTGCTTCCATGGTCCTATACCCTTTCTTCTATATATAATATCTATTGTGTTCATATTCATAAGACACCTAAGTATAGCCTTTTTTACTGTCGGTGTCAAGATTTCAGCGAGCCTGAAAGATTCTGTTTATGCCCTCTTCCAGCTGTTCGAAGGTCTCCATTTCGTTTACCATATCACGCAGTCTGGCTGAATTGGGATATCCCTTGGTATACCAGGCTACGTGCTTTCGCATTTCCCGGATTCCTATATATTCGCCCTTATATTTCAACTGCAATCTGGCATGCTCCAATATGGTGTCTCTCACCTCATCCATGCCGGGTCTTGGTGGTATCACTCCTGTATCCAGATACTGTGTAATCTCTCTGAATATCCACGGATTGCCCTGACAGGCTCTGCCTACCATAATGCCATCGCATCCGGTCTCATCCATCATTTTCTTAGCAGAAAGTGCATCCACAACGTCTCCGTTTCCTATCACAGGTATGGACACCGCTTCCTTTACCTGCCTTATGATGTCCCAGTCAGCTTTTCCAGAATAATACTGCTCTCTGGTTCTTCCATGTACTGCAATTGCAGCGGCTCCATTAGCTTCTGCAATCTTAGCCATTTCTACTGCATTTACGTGAGCATCATCAAATCCTTTGCGGATTTTGACGGTTACAGGTTTATGGATTGCCCGCACCAGAGCATGTATGATCTGTCCAGCCAGCTGTGGATCTTTCATCAGAGCGCTGCCTTCATGATTATTTACGACTTTTGGAACCGGACACCCCATGTTGACATCCAGAATGGCAAAAGGTCTTTCTTCTATTCTGGCTGCTGTCTCTGCCATAATATCCGGCTCTGAACCAAATAATTGCAAGGACACAGGCTTTTCCTCCGGATGAATCTCCAGAAGCGCTTCCGTGTTCTTGTTATTATAGTGCACAGCCTTGGCACTGACCATTTCCATACACAAAAGCCCGGCTCCCTGCTCCTTGCATAACAGTCTGAAAGGCAGATCCGTTACTCCTGCCATGGGTGCCAATATGACATTATTCTCCAGGGTAACATCACCTATTGTAAGTTTCATGCTTAGTTATTCCTTTTGTTTTTCTCATATATAATGCGGAGACCTTCCAGTGTCAGGGAATTGTTGTACTCCTGAATCAGATCTGTCTCCTCTGCGATAATTCGTCCCAGTCCACCTGTTGCCACTACTTTAAGGTTATCATAACCGGACTCCTGTTTAACTCTGCGGATGATGTATTCTGTCTGTCCGATCTGTCCAAACACCAGTCCTGCCTGCATACTGGTTATTGTCTCTCTTGCCAGTATAGTGTCCGGCTTCTTAATCTCGATTTCAGGTAATTTCGCCGTATCTTCCCAGAGTGCCTTGGCACAGATACGAATGCCTGGAGCTGTAATACCAACTGAGAAACAGCCATCCTCTGTTACTAAATCATACGTAGTCGCTGTACCAAAATCCAGCACCAGAACCGGTCCGCCATAAAGCTCATAGGCAGCAACAACATCCACGATTCTGTCTGGTCCAATCTCCTTTGGATTCTCAGAAGTAATGCGGATGCCTGTCTTAACTCCCGCACCGATAATGAGAACGTTCTGATTTACATAACGTTTGATTCCTCCAATGAGAGAATGCATGATATTGGGAACCACGCTTGCCACTGCGATTCCTTCAATCTGATCAATTGCCAGATGATTCTTGCTCAACAGTTCCGTGATCAGTACTCCATATTCATCTGAAGTACGCGGAGTCTTACTCATCAGTCTGAATGTTGTCACCAGTTCCTTTTCACGATACACACCAAAGGTTATGTTCGTATTACCTACATCGACTACTAATAACATATTTTTATCCTCGTATTATATAGTAGTAGTTTTTAGAGACCCTCTCCAAGGTCTTTTTAACTA
>CAVBMG010000132.1:0-5538 GCA_963596435.1 Agathobacter sp. | reverse complement strand
GACAATGGAAGATATAGCTGCAAGAGCTGGACTGGAAATGTAATTAATAATAAAAAGATAAAAGGAGAGGCGAGCCACGGGGGAATGTGGCTCGCCTTTTTGAGGGGGAGCGCCTTACGGCGCGCTGCATCTTTTGATGCAATCTATTCAAGAGGTAGAAAAGTAATTAGATAATGTCTTAATTAAGGCATCTGCTGAGAGAATGGCCAGAAGAAGTTATAGGAAGACTGTCCCTGATCATTGCCATTTGGCTGACTCTCAGAAGATTCACTGCTCTGAGTCTGATTAGATGTATTCGCATCGCTGCCAAAGACATCCTTGGAAGCCAGAGTCAGAGAGAAGGTCTGCTCTGTATAACCATTGCTGCCCGGAACCATAGCTGTTACATTAATTGTTTCACCGGCTTTATAGTAAGTAAGCAGAGTCTTTAATTCGCTCATGCTCTTAACTGTCTGTCCATCAAACTTCGTGATGATATCGCCTTTGGTCAGACCGGCTGTTCCAGCAGGTGAGTTATCATAAATTGTGTTGATATAAATACCTACAGGCATATCGTAAGTAGAAGAAATATCACTTGTGACATCTGTACCGCCGATACCTAAATAACCCTGTTCAGATTCATCAACAACATCTCTTGTTTCTTTTAACATCAGCTCTTCGATAATAGACTGTACATCGGAAATAGGAATTGCATAGCCCATACCTTCTACAGAGCTGGAAGCTACCTTAACGGAGTTGATACCGATCAGCTCACCGTTCATGTTCAGA
The DNA here is from genome assembly GCA_963596435.1 of Agathobacter sp. Taxonomy (GTDB): domain Bacteria; phylum Bacillota; class Clostridia; order Lachnospirales; family Lachnospiraceae; genus COE1. Next base: position 4,770 of record CAVBMG010000132.1, on the reverse strand, counting down.
AGAGCACCACCTGAGTTACCAGGGTTAATTGCTGCATCTGTCTGGATCAGTTTGTTCGTAATGGTCGTACCATCATCATTTGTAACACTGACCTCTCTGTTGAGGGCACTGATGATACCTGTTGTAACGGACTGACCATAACCAAGTGCGTTACCGATGGCAACAACCTCCTGACCAAGCTGCAGGCTGGAAGAATCACCAATTGTAGCAACCTTGATCTGTGATTTCATTTCATCTGTGATATCACTCAGTGCAACGGAGATAACAGCCAGATCCTTATCAGAATCATAGCCTTTTAACTTGGCACTGACTAAGGAAGGATTATCACTGTCTTCATCATAACTGAAGACTACACTTAATTCATTGCTGCCGGATACTACATGATAGTTGGTAACAATCAGAAGCTCTGTATCATTTTCACCAATGATGATACCGGAACCACTGCTCTCTGTATCCTGCTGGTAAGTACCAAACATGGTTCTTACTTCAGATACACCTTTGTTCGTAATAGATACGACACTTGGCAGACAACTTGCTGCAATAGCAGATACATCAGCGGAAGCTGTGCTGTCTGAACTGCTGGTTGTCAGTGAACTTGTAGTGGTTGAGAGAGTCGGAGTAGAAGCTGCGGCAGCTTCGCTCTGAGCCTGTTCCAGTTCAGCCTTGGTCTGTAACAACTGTTTATTTGTCATATAAGTAGGTACGCTGAATGCTGTACCGGCTGTGACTCCAAATAATGCACCCAGGCAGACAAAAGATACTGCCTTTTTCGCAAATGGATGCTGTTTCTTAGGTTTGCGTGTCGGTGTGCTGCTGTTCTGACTGCCTGTGCTGTAATAATATTCCTGCGGATGACCATTGTTAGTATATCCGTTGTTCTGTTCATTGTTATTGTTTTCGTTATACATATAAAAGACTCCTTTCACAAAATCTTTTTGATTTTTATTTGATTTATCATTTCTTCGTTTCTATGCCTTATACTTTACAGACAATTTGTGATGCAATTGTTATCCAAATGTGTTTATTCTGTGAACTTCCTAAACAGATTATAAAGTTATAAAAAAGCAATATTTGAAGAATAAATGACAATACATAAACAGATAATCCGGGGAAGCTGGTATACAATGAAGCTATATTAAAAGCTGCTACAGGAGAGAAGAATAACTGATATGAAAAATACATGGAGAAAAGGCAGTTTCACAGTAACGGCGCTGGATTATCCTGACCCGGATATCATCAGAGTGGAAGATACATACTATATGGTAAGCACGACCATGCATTTTATGCCTGGGTGTGAAATACTGCGCTCTTATGATCTGGTGAACTGGGAGCACGCAGCTTTCGTATATGACAGGCTGGACAGTACGCCGGCACAGACTCTGACGGAGGAGCAGAATATCTATGGAAAAGGCATGTGGGCGGCGTCTTTGCGCTATCATAAAGGGATTTTTTATATCTGCTTTGTAGCCAATGATACGCATAAGACTTATCTGTACCGGTCTGATTCCATAGAAGGTCCATGGCATAAAAGTCAGATAGAGGGATTTTATCACGATTGTTCCCTGTTTTTTGAAGAAGATGACAGTGAGTATATCATCTATGGAAATAATCACATTTATCTGACACAGTTAAGGGCAGATTTAAGCGGTCCGATGGAATGTGGACTTCACAGAGAGCTTGTTAATGATGAGGGCAATCCGTTCCTTGGGTATGAGGGTTCGCATTTCTATAAGATTCATGGAAAGTATTATCTTTTTCTGATTCATTCATTAAAAGACCGCTGGAAAAGGACGCAGGCTTGTTTCGTGTCGGACTCGCTGACAGGAGAGTTCACAGGAGGCGATATATTCAATGATGATATGGGGTATCACGGGCAAGGCGTAGCACAGGGTGGTATTGTGGATACAACGGATGGACAGTGGTATGGTATGCTCTTTCAGGATAGAGGGGCAGTAGGGCGGATTCCTGTACTGGTTCCAATAAAATGGGAGCAGGCATATCCTGTTATGGGAGAACATGGCGTGATGCCGGAGCAGATACAGATTCCAGAGGAAAAGGCTGGCTATAAGTATCATCCGCTGGTAGAAAGTGATGATTTCAAGGTTTCAAAGGACGCGGATGAGAGATTCTACAGTTCATATGGGTTTAAGAGCTGTTGGCAGTTCAATCATGAACCTGATGTGAGATATATTACACATGATTGTGAAGCAGGTCGAGTGACAATGACCCATCAGAAATTATGTAAAAATCTGTTGCAGTCTTCCAATATGCTGACGCAGAGGATGAAATATCCCAAATGTGCAGCAGAAGTGACGGTCTATGCCGATAAGCTTAAAAATGGTGATTATGCAGGGCTGTGCGCCTTACAGGGAAGCTATGGAATGGTAGCTGTCACCAGAGAAAATGATAACTGGTATCTGGTCATGAATGCGATGGAAGAAGGTATGGAGGTCCAGAAGCAGCGAATCCCCTGGAAGCCTCTAGGGGGTGAAGCGACTTCGATTCGTTTCAGAATAGAAGCAGACTTTACAGATATGAAAGATACAGCGGCTTTTTATTATGAAAAAAACAGAAAGTGGGTACAGATTGGAACAGAAAAGAAACTGTACTTTAGGCTTGACCATTTCTGCGGCTGCCGATTTGGACTGTTCTCCTATGCAACGATGGAAACCAGTGGCAGCAGTACTTTTGCAGATTTCAGATATGTTTGATTTTAAGCAGGAAAGAGAGGAAAACTATGTCAGTAACAGCAATTAACCCGATATTGCCGGGATTTTATCCTGATCCATCCATATGTGCAGTAGGAGATAACTTTTATCTGGTGAACTCAACTTTTGCATATTTTCCGGGAATCCCCATTATGCACAGTAAAGATCTGGCTCATTGGGAGCAGATAGGCAATGCCTGTGACAGAGAAAGTCAGTTACCACTGGAAGACACAGGGCATTCCAGAGGCTTGTTCGCACCGACGATCCGTTATCATGAAGGGACATTTTATATCATATGCACCAATGTATCTTACGGTGGCAATTTCATTATTACAGCCCAAAATCCTGCGGGACCGTGGTCTGAGCCGCATTACATTGAGGGAGCGGATGGAATCGACCCCAGCCTGTTCTTTGATGAGGATGGAACCTGCTATTATATTGGAACACACCCCAATCCAGCGGGGTGTCAGTATGATGGTGACTGGTATATCTGGATTCAGGAGCTGGATATTGAGAACATGAAGCTGGTAGGAGAAGTGCATAATGTATGGAACGGTGCCATGAGAAATATTATCTGGCCGGAGGGACCGCATTTGTATAAAATCGGGGAATACTATTATATTATGCATGCAGAGGGCGGCACCGGACCGGATCACGCAGTTACCGTATGCCGCAGTAAGAATGTATACGGACCATATGAGAATAACTTCTGTAATCCAATCCTGACACATAGACACCTGGGCAGGAAATATCCGATTCGTTATGTGGGACATGCAGATCTGGTGAAGACGATAAATGACGAGTGGTATATGGTCATGCTGGCGGTCAGACCTTTGGAAGGGTATACCACCATGGGACGTGAGACTTTTCTTGCCAAAGTGGAGTGGGAGAATGACTGGCCTGTCGTGAATCCTGGAGTAGGCAGACTGACAGATACCGTGGAGATTGATTTGCCGGAGTGGACAGCATATACAGCAGAGAGCAATGAATATGTATTCTCTACTATGAAACAGTTGCCGCCAGAGTTCATGGTGCTTCGCAATGCGGATAAGTCCCACTATTCCCTGGAAAAAGGCAAAGGACTGTTGATGCTTTTTGATACTCATACGCTGAAAGAACAGGCAAGTCCATCTTATCTGGCACTTAGACAGAAGCATCATCATTTTATGGTAAAGGCATTATTGGATGTATCAAACCTGAGTGAGGATAAAAGGGCAGGAATTGCGTATGTACAAAGTAACCAGTATCATTTGCGGATAGAAGTAGATGGACAGAATGCACATGTAATTTTATGCAGGAAAGGAACTGACACAAATGTCATTTCTGTTCTGATTCCAAAAGAAAATCCACTGGAAGTAACTTTAGAAGTAAATGGCTTGTTTGCAACAGTGGAAATTGCAGGGCAGAAAACAAAACCAGTTGACATCAGGGCATTGTCAACAGAAGTAGCCGGCGGCTTCACTGGCTGTACAGTAGGATTTTATGCAGTCGCAGATACCAAAACCACTGACTGCGCCTGCTTTAAACGCTTCTCATATTCAGAAGTTTAGTAAACTGAAGGGAAGAAAATGGTATATTGCCTGTGTAGTTTTTACTGTGGTGCTTGCTGTAGATCTGATACTTACAAGTGTTGCTATGGTAAGATGGAGCGAGCGTCATTATGGTATAATGGCATCTGGAAGTGAGGCGGCAGCACAGGTTGTCCTGCTGGATTCTGATTTTGCTCATATGCCAGATGTGGTATATGAAGTCAGCCTGTTTACAATTGGAATACCGGGATTTATGTTAGCTCTTAAGCCAAACAAAATAACAAAAAAATCTCAAGAATATACAAAATTCAAGGCTCTTTATCGCAAAGCTTTTCCGAGAGCGGAACGAGTCCCGGTCATATTTCTTATGAATGAGGATGTTGATGGTACTCTGAATGCCTGCTATGTCGAATCAGGAATAAAAAATGAATATTGACACCAAATGCGACACCACATATAATATAGATAGGAGGTATTTAGAATGTCAAAATGGGATAAACTATTAACGAGAATATGTGCTTTATCAAAAGACC
>CAVBMG010000131.1:0-5975 GCA_963596435.1 Agathobacter sp. | reverse complement strand
GCACAGGCTTTTGAACTATGGAATCGCCTGTTTCATGAAGGATGGGGGGCTATATACACTCCAATCACAGAGCAATTTAACAACATTGTAGAAATGAAAATGCTATATCGTATCGGGTTAAGTGCTGTAATCAGCGTATATCCGGGATTCTGCGTTATGATTCTTACATTTATAGTTGTAATTGCATGTTTTACAATGCGTAATACGCAGGAAAAGGTAGCAGATATGCAGTATACCAATCGCAAGATTATTGCAATTACAGCATTGTTTATTTGGAGTGTTATGTCGTTATCAGAAGTCAGCGAATTTTTGTATTTTAATTTTTAGGAGCAGTAATGCAAGCAAAGACATGGTTAAAAAAATGCATATCAGCGTTAATTGGATCTATAGTATTGTTCTTCATACTATGTTTTGTTTTTGATCCATATTTTCATTTTCATAAACCGTTTTCATTTGTGAGATACCGTTTGTATGATGAGAGATATACGAATGATGGAATTTCCAGACATTTTGATTATGATGCAATGATAACAGGAACTTCCATGGCGCAGAATTTTAAGCCCAGTGAAATGGATCAATTATTTGGAACGCAGTCTGTAAAAGAGACTTTTTCAGGTGCCGGTTATCAGGAATTATCACAGAATCTGGAGAGGGCGCTGAAACGTAATTCTAATTTGAAAACAGTAATATGGGCAATAGATTATAATGGATTGATCAGAGAAAAAGACTGGACACAATACGAGGGATATCCAACATATTTATATGATGATAATCCTTGGAATGATACTCAGTATATTTTTAACAAGTCGGTATTTTATCACGGAGTATTGACTAATATTGCAAAAACAATTTTACAGCAGCCGAGTACATCTATGGATGAATATTCATCCTGGGATAAACCAACAGGCCTACAGTATATCATGGAAAGTTATGACAGATGGGAAGAAAAAGCGCCTATGCGGTCAGGACTTTCAATAGAAGAACGAGAAATGGTTACTACCAATATTCGGGAGAACATTGTTGAATTGGTAAATCAATATCCGGATACTACATTTTATCTGTTTTATACTCCGTACAGTATCTGTTTCTGGGATTTTCAGAATCAGGAAGGACTCATGATGCGACAATTTGAAGCAGAGCAGATTGCGACAGAGATGCTGTTGGACTGTCCTAATGTGAAACTATATAATTTCAATGATAAATATGATATAATATGTAATCTTGATAATTACAGAGATAGAGAGCATTATGCACCTGAAATCAACAGTGAAATATTACAGTGGATACAGGTAGAAGATGGATTAATTACCAGAGACAATTATATGTATAAGTTGGAGCAGGAAAAAGAATTTTATCTAAATTATGATTATGACAGAATTTATCTGAACAGTACTGAATAATAGATAGGAAATGAGGAATAAAATGGATATCTTTAAGAAATTGAATTACATTTTGGATAAGAAGCAAAAAATCAATATTGTTGTTCTGGCAGTTATGATTTTTATTGGCGGTATACTGGAAACATTGAGTATTTCAGCTATGCTTCCGGTTGTATGGGTCATAATTGATGCAGAATCTGTGCAACAGAATAAATATTGTCAATGGGCAATGAATTTTATGCACTTGCAGGATATGCATGAATTTATTATTACTCTGTTAGTTTTGTTAATGGTTATGTATTTGCTAAAGAATGCATATCTTTTGTGGCTGACCAGTGAACAGAATCGTTTTATCTCAGGCAATAGAAATAAAATAATCAGTCAGGTGTTACGTGAATTCCTAAACAGACCATATGAATTTTATCTGGATGCAGATATTCCTACGGTATTTCGATTGACAGATAGTGATATCCCCAATGTATTTAGTATATTGATGGCCTTGATTTCCTTGGCATCAGAAACTGTAGTTTTTGTATTGATCTGTGGAGTCCTGGTTGCAACTGATTGGAGATTGGTTCTGTTTCTTGTTATTATTTCAGGAATTGTGACAGTCGTTATGTTTAAAGTATTGAAACCACGACTGAATAAGTTGGGAACAACGAATCAGGCAATACAGTCCAGAATTGCCAAGTGGAGAATACAGGCTATCTATGGAATCAAAGACGTAAAAGTATTACATAGAGAGTCTTTTTTTGCTGATAATTATGAGAGCAATGGGAAAATTGGAGCAAGGCTGAATCAGAAATATGCTGTAATCAATGCAATGCCAAGATTGTTGATAGAATCTATTTTTATGGTATCCATATTGGGATATCTTATAGTATGTGTTGCAGCTGGAGATGATATGAAGCAGATGATTCCTACATTGACGGCATTTGGATTAGCAGCGGTTAGATTGATGCCTTGTGTCAACAGAATTAACACCTACCTTACAGATATTTCATATTTTAGACCATGCCTTGATTATGTTTATGAAAATATGAATATAAATGAAATCAGTAAGAAAACCAATCAGACATTGTTACCTGCTGATGAAACGAAGACAATGCAGCTAAAGAATCAGATAGAGCTGAGAGATATTGTATATGCATACCCCAATACAGATACATTAATATTTGACCATGCAAATATGATAGTGCCGTATGGTAAATCAGTTGGAATTATGGGACCTTCTGGTGCAGGAAAATCGACCATAGTAGATATTCTTCTTGGATTACTGAAAGTGCATGAAGGACAGATACTTTGTGATGGGGATAATGTATTCGATAATTATCCTGCATGGTTGGCACAGATCGGATATATTCCTCAGTCTATTTATCTGGTAGATGAGCCTATCCGCAATAATATTGCATTTGGTATCGCTGATGATGAGATTGATGATAATAGAATCTGGCAGGTATTAGAGGAAGCTCAGTTGAAAGAATTTATACAAACTCTTCCAGAGGGATTAGATACTGCAATTGGTGATAGGGGAGTCAGATTGTCTGGTGGACAGAGACAGCGTCTTGGCATTGCAAGGGCATTGTATCACAATCCGGAGATTCTTGTATTTGATGAGGCTACTTCAGCATTAGATAATGAGACAGAGGCTGCTGTAATGGAGGCAATTAACAGTTTCCACGGTAAAAAGACTATGGTCATTATTGCACATAGACTGAATACAATTGAAAAGTGTGATATGATCTATAAGGTTGAAGGCGGCAAAATAACGCAGACTACTTTGTAGGAGAAAGATTGTAATGCCAGATAAAAAAGTTATTGCAACAGAATTATTAAAAGGGCAAGGTTTAGGGAATCAGTTATTCTGTTATGTTACGACCAGATGTCTTGCTTTGCAGAACCATGGTGAATTTGCCATTCTAAATAGAGAAATTCTTGCAAACAATATTCACAGTAATAAAGGTATGTATTTCATGGATATTGACTGTGGGCTGGATATGAAGAAAGAACAATTTTCAGAGATTTATCATGAGAAAGAAAACAGGATATATCTTGGCAATTCTATGCATGATATAGAACATGGTTGCTATATATCCGGAGCAGATGAGAGACTTCTCAATCTTAATCAGTCTACGCTTATTTATGGTAATATGCAGGATGAAGTATATTTTGGTCAATACAAAGAGCAGATTAAACAATGGCTTAAAATAAAACCGGAGTATGATAACTATGAGTATTCCCGGGATAATCTGTGTGTTATTAATATTCGAGGTGGCGAATATACCAGTAATCCTGAGCTTTTTCTTCGCAGAAAATACTGGCTGGATGCCATGAAGGTAATGAGACAGAAGCGCTCTGACATGGAATTTATGGTAATTACAGATGATCTGTCGGCAGCAAAAAGAATCCTTCCTGAAGTACCGGCTTTTCATTTTGATCTGGCAGGAGACTATACGGCAATTAAAAATGCTAAATATCTGATATTGTCAAATTCTACTTTTGCATTTTTCCCTGCTTATACCAGTGAAACAGTAGAGTATGTGATAGCACCTAAATATTGGGCGAGACATAATGTGTCAGATGGCTATTGGGCATCCGAGCAGAATATTTATGATGAGTTCATATATATGGATAGAAAGGGAAAACTTTTTACTGCAGCAGAATGTCGGGAAGAGTTGGCAGCATATAAGCAGAGTTCCAGCAGATATCAAAAGGTTGGAATAAAATTATCCGGTATCAGGTTATTGACAGCAAAATGCCACGCGAAATATTTGATTTATGAGGATTTATTTGTAAGGGCATTACGTTCTGTAAAAAGAAGAATGATGCACATCTGAATGAAGTAGATAATGCTTAGTTATTTTAGAAATTGGAAAGGCATGGTTAATAAAATGCAGGAAAAATTGCAGCTTCCACAGGTTACATTAGTGGCAATGACGAGTGTAAATATCAAAGAAACGATTCAGGCTATGGAATACAGCATGCGTGGAATTGATTTTGGCGATGCAGTTCTGATTACACATAAGAAGCCATTGGGACTTCCTAAGAATATCAGATACAGTCACACCAGTGAATTAACAGATATAGATGCCTTTAATTATAAGATGGTATATGAACTTGGAGATCATATTCACACGGATTATGCCATGATCGTACATGCAGATGGATTTATAGTGCATCCGGAGATGTGGCGTGATGAGTTCCTGAAATATGATTATATTGGGGCTCCGTGGCCATTACCCAAGGAAGGTGATACAACGACCTATCGCGATAAGGATGGAAATATCTGCCGTGTGGGCAATAGTGTAGGAATTCGCAGTAAACGACTTATGGATTATCCGAAAAAGGCAAATATTCCATGGGAGGGTGAGTATGCGTATGGCAAGATGTGGTATCATGAAGATGGATTCATCTGTTGCAAGATTAAGCATATTCTGGAAGCAGAAGGTATGCAGATAGCACCAATCGAAGTGGCTAAGTATTTTGGACATGAACATATGATACCGGAGATAGAAGGCATTACGCCATTTGCTTTTCATAAATGGGTGGGGACGAACGCACAGTATCCTAATTTTTACAAGGAACCATTTATGAAAAAATGTAAGAAACTGGTCAGAAGGATTATCAGAAAATAAAAGGAAGATAAGGAATCAGTATGGTATATGATTGTTTTCAATTTTTCAATGAATTGGATATTCTAAAAATCAGACTTAATGTCATGAATGATGTTGTGGACAAGTTTGTTATCAGTGAAGCAACAGAGACTTTTTCCGGGCTTAAAAAGCCTCTTTATTATGAAGAGAATAAAGAGATGTTTGAAGAGTTCGAGGATAAGATTATACATGTTGTAGTAGATGATACGCCTCAGGGGGGAACTCATGAAAGAGATACCTTCCAGAAAAATGCAGTAACCCGTGGACTGAAAGATGCTACAGATGAGGATATCATTATTTTCAGTGATCTGGATGAGATTCCTAACCCGGAGAAAATCAAAGAAATCTTGCAGAATTTCCAACAGGATAAAATTTATCATTTCGCACAGAGATTATTTTATTGCTATTTGAATATGGAAGAAGTGTCGGGGAATCTGTTATCTTATGCAGGGGAATTTGATGGTGTGGAACATAAGAAATGGATTGGGTCCAAGATGTTAAGCTATAAGCTTATGAAAGAACAGCATTTGCAGTGTGGCGATCTTCGTTTCCCAGAGCGTAAGGAAATAGGAATTCGTGTAGAAGATGGCGGATGGCACTTTGGATATATGGGTGGTCATGGCGAGAAGGATATTAAGAAGCGTGTACAGGAAAAGGTAGTATCCGCAGCGCATCAGGAATATAATTCCAAACATGTATTAAATCAGGTCACAGATCAGATTAAGGATGGTAAGGATATCTTTGGACGAGATGCCAGGTTTATCAGATGCGAAATAGATGAAAGTTATCCCAAGTATATCAGAGAACATCAAAAAGAACTGGATTTCCTGATCCTGCATGAAGAAAAGCCGGTAGAACATGCTCTTAGAAGAGCCAAGGTAACAATTAAGGATATGTGTTATCAGCTGGAAGTAGGATGCAAGCGACTGATAAAGAAAATAAT
>CAVBMG010000130.1:0-6303 GCA_963596435.1 Agathobacter sp. | reverse complement strand
AGAATTCTAAGGACACTGTATGGTGGACATCTGATGAATACAAGAACGATAACCATCCTATGACACAGGAAGCTTGGAACGCTGTTAAGGAGATCGCTAAGAAAGAACTTTCCAATAAGAGATTGTTCGTAGTAGATGCATTCTGCGGCGCTAACAAGGATACACGTATGGCTATCCGTTTCATCGTAGAAGTAGCATGGCAGGCACATTTTGTAACTAACATGTTCATTAAGCCTACTGAAGAAGAATTAGCTAACTTCGAGCCTGATTTCGTTGTTTACAACGCATCTAAGGCTAAGGTTGAGAACTTCAAGGAATTAGGTCTTAACTCTGAAACATGTGTAGCATTCAACATTACAAGCCGTGAGCAGGTTATCGTAAATACATGGTACGGCGGAGAAATGAAGAAGGGTATGTTCTCCATGATGAACTACTATCTGCCATTAAAGGGCATCGCTTCCATGCACTGCTCAGCTAATACAGATATGAACGGCGAGAATACAGCAATCTTCTTCGGTCTGTCTGGTACAGGTAAGACTACACTTTCTACAGATCCTAAGCGTCTTCTGATCGGTGATGACGAGCATGGTTGGGATGACAACGGTGTATTCAACTTTGAAGGTGGATGCTACGCTAAGGTTATCAACCTTGATAAGGATTCTGAGCCTGATATCTACAATGCTATCAAGCGTAATGCTCTTCTTGAGAACGTTACTCTGGATGCAGCAGGCAAGATTGATTTCAACGATAAGAGCGTAACAGAGAATACTCGTGTATCTTATCCTATCAACCACATTCAGAACATTGTTCGCCCTATTTCTTCTGCACCAGCAGCTAAGAACGTTATCTTCCTGTCAGCAGATGCATTCGGCGTACTTCCTCCAGTATCTATCTTAACTCCTGAACAGACACAGTACTACTTCCTGTCTGGTTTCACAGCTAAGTTAGCTGGTACAGAGCGTGGTATTACAGAGCCTACACCTACATTCTCAGCTTGCTTCGGACAGGCATTCCTTGAACTGCATCCTACAAAGTATGCAGAAGAGCTTGTTAAGAAGATGGAGAAGAGCGGAGCTAAGGCTTACTTAGTAAACACAGGATGGAACGGAACAGGTAAGCGTATCTCTATTAAGGATACTCGTGGTATCATTGATGCTATCCTTAGCGGAGCTATTTTAAGCGCACCTACAAAGACAATTCCTATGTTCAACTTCGAAGTTCCTACAGAACTTCCTGGTGTAGACGCAGGTATTCTTGATCCTCGTGATACTTATGCAGATGCTTCTGAATGGGAAGTTAAGGCAAAAGACCTTGCATCCAGATTCGTTAAGAACTTTGCTAAGTATGAAGGCAATGACGCTGGTAAGGCTTTAGTTGCAGCAGGTCCTCAGGCATAATTGAATTTGTAATGATAGAATATACAGGGTATGACGTAGTTCATACCCTGTTTTCTATATCAGAAAATAAAAAAACTGTGCAGTGTTGAAAATTAACAACTGCACAGATTTTTTGACCTATATAAATATTAAAATGTTGTGGCAAAAGCCATTTCATTTCTGGCATCATATTAAATTACTTAGATAACATTTCAATATCTTCATAGAAATTCGGATAGGAGATAGTAACACAGTCTGCATCCTGAATTTCAGTAACTCCATCTGCTGCCAGGGCACCAATGGCGAAGCTCATGGCTATACGGTGGTCTTTCTTGGTATTGATGGAAGCACCATGTAATTGTTTGCCACCATGGATGATCATGCCATCATCTGTTGCTTCAATGTCACATCCCATTGCTTTGAGATTTGTGACAACAGTGTCAATTCTGTTAGATTCTTTGACTTTTAGCTCAGCAGCATCTTTTATGATGGTAGTTCCGTCAGCGTAGGCGGCGGCAACAGCAATCATAGGAATCTCATCAATTAAGGCAGGAATGATTTCGCCTCCGACAGTAACTCCGTGAAGAGAAGAAGAGTGTACCAACAGATCTGCGGTAGGTTCTCCATTATCACAATTTTCATTCAAGTAAGTAATATCAGCGCCCATTTCTTTGAATACACGTATAATACCATCTCTGGTAGGATTTATTCCCACGTTTTTAAGAAGTACTTCAGAATCAGGTACTAACATAGCCGCGGCGATAAAATAGGCGGCAGAGGAAATGTCTCCAGGAACTTTTACCTGTCTTCCCTCAAGATGAGGTTCTGGATGAATCGTAGCAGTGACACCCTGACTGATTACATCTGCACCGAAATATTGTAGCATGATTTCTGTATGATTACGGCTCAAAGTAGGCTCGGTGACACTGGTTTCACCCTGGGCATACAGGCCAGCTAACAATACACAGGATTTTACCTGTGCAGAAGCCACGGGAGACTGGTAGTGAATGCCTTTTAAGGCTGTGCCTTCAATATGGAGTGGCGCACAACCATTACCATTTACAGAGACGATATGAGCACCCATTTCTGACAGAGGTGTCATGATTCGCTTCATGGGACGAGTCTGTATAGAGGCATCGCCTGTCAGGGTAACGTCGAAGTTCTGAGCTGCCAGAATACCGGAGATCAGTCTGGTCGTCGTTCCACTGTTACCACAATCGAGGACATCAGCAGGTTTGCTCAGACCATGAAGACCTTTTCCATGAACAAGTATAGTATCTTTTGTTCTCTCAATAGGGATGCCCATACTGCGGAAACATCCAATAGTAGAGAGGCAGTCAGCACCTTCCAGAAAGTGTGTGATTTCGGTTGTGCCTTGTGCCAGCGAACCAAACATAACTGCGCGATGGGAGATGGATTTATCTCCGGGAACGGATATGGTTCCGTGAAGGTGGTTTTTCTTACTTATCTGCATGTTTTTTATTTCCTTTCATATACTGTATAGTTCAAATCCTGTAAAAGGATGATGGCTTCGTCAAGTGATGCCTGCTCATAGAATTCGACTTGCAGGACACCTTCTTCAAATTCACGGTTATGGACGATACCAATATTTTTGATGGAGATGTCGGCTTTTGCCAAAAGGGTTGCAATCGTAGCAATTGCACCAGCTTCATCAGGAATATCCAGGTAGCAGCCGAATACTTTCTTGATAGGACCTCTGGACTGGTTGGCGAAGGAATCACGATATTCCTTGGATTCTTTGAATAAATCATAAGTGTAGCCCTGTTGTCTGGAACGAACAGCCTGGCTGATGTCTTTTAATGATTCAATATAATCGTCTAACAAGTCTGCGATGTTACTGGAGTTGGTCATGCAGATTGCTTCCCACATCTGTGGAGAGGATGAGGCGATTCGGGTGATATCCTTGAAACCGCCTGCGGCTACCAGCTTCATGGTTCCTTCCTGGGTATCGTGGTCATGAACCAGATTCACCAATGCAGCAGCTATCAGGTGAGGAACATGACTGATCGCTGCGGTAACGTAGTCATGCTTGTCACAGGTAATGACCAGTGGAATAGCACCGATTGCCTGTACCAGCTCGCGATAGAATGTCAAGTCTTCTTCTGAGGAAGATTCGGTTGGTGTAAGAATATAGAAGGCGTTCTCCAGAATAATAGGATTGGCATTGGTAAAGCCGGATTTCTCACTGCCTGCCATAGGATGACCGCCGATAAACTGTTTCTCCAGACCTAATTCTTTTACTTTGTCATGAATAGATGATTTTACACTGCCAACATCTGTGATCAGAGTGTCCGGGGATAGATATGGTTTTAATTGTGCCAGATTTTCATTATTAATGGAAACCGGTGCACACAGGAAAATCATATCACAGGAATGAAAATCATTGCCAATGGAATCGGTGACAGCATCGGCAATTCCTTCTGTCAGTGCATTCTGAGTCATGTTTGTATTGGTATCATACACCAGAATGTGACAGTCGGGTTGTATTTTACGGATGGCCTTGGCGATAGAACCGCCGATAAGACCCAGTCCGATGAATCCATAAGAATTACGTTTCATGAATGTAGTCTCCTTTATACAGCATATGCTGTTTGTTTCTTTCTATAGTATCGCACTTTAACGTACTAAAGTCAATAGAAACCGTTAGAACATTGTACTGAAAAGTTACATAATATTTTGGATAAAATGTTATATACAAAATACACAAAACAACTTGAATATACAGATAATATATTGTAAAATTTATTTAAAGGTGTACGAAAATAAATACAATTCATATAATGTATGAACAAATTTACACAACACCAAAAAAGAATCAGATAGGAATATCGTGAGAATTCCACAAAAAAATAAAAACAGGAGGTAGCTACTATGAATGTTTACACCACAGACAAGGTCAGAAATGTAGTTCTATTAGGTCATGGAGGGGCGGGTAAGACCAGCCTCGTAGAATCTATGGCATATTTAGCAGGCATTACATCCAGAATGGGCAGAGTCGAGGATGGTAATACGGTAAGTGATTTTGGAAAAGAAGAACAGAAACGTAAGATTTCAATTAGCACTACTGTTGTGCCGATTGAATGGGAAGGCGTAAAGATCAATATATTGGATACACCTGGATATTTTGATTTTATCGGTGAAGTAGAAGAGGGCATCAGTGCGGCAGATGCAGCGATTATTGTTGTATCAGGTAAGGCTGGTGTGGAAGCCGGAACAGAAAAGGCATGGGAGCTGTGTGAGAAATATAAGCTTCCGCGTATGATCTATGTTACAGATATGGATGTGGATAATGCTTCTTTCAAGAATGTAGTAGAAACATTAACAGAAATGTATGGCAAGAAGATTGCACCATTCCATTTCCCGATTCGTGAAAATGAGAAATTTGTGGGCTATATTAATGTAGTCAGTGAAAATGCAAACCGTTGGGTAGGCAAAGAAGTAGAGGAATGCGAGATTCCTGATTACAGCAAAGATAACCTGGCCCTTTATAAAGATACATTGATGGAAGCAGTCGCAGAAACCAGTGAAGAGTTTATGGAACGCTATTTCGGCGGAGAGACATTCACTGAAAATGAAATCAGAGCTGCACTGCGCACGAACGTTATTGATGGCTCCATCGTACCAATCAGTATGGGTTCGAATACTCTGTGTCAGGGTACATATACTTTACTGGATGACATTGTGAAATATCTGCCAAGCCCTGAGAATAAGGAACTGGCTGGTATCAATATGAAGACAAATGAGATTTTCCAGGCAAACTATGACTTTTCCAAGGCAAAATCAGCCTATGTGTTTAAGACAATTGTAGATCCATTCATTGGTAAATATTCGTTGATCAAGGTATGCTCTGGCGTATTCAAGCCTGATGACATGATCTATAACAAGGACAAGGATATTGAGGAAAAAGTCAGCAAACTCTATGTGCTTCAGGGCAGCAAGCCAATTGAAGTACCTGAATTGCATGCAGGCGATATTGGTGCAATTGCGAAACTGACAGCAGCAAGAACCGGTAATACATTGTCTACCAAGGCAAATATCATTGAATACGGTAAATTTGAGCTATCCAAACCTTATACAGCACTTCGTTACAAAGTACCGAATAAGGGCGATATTGATAAAGTAGCACAGGCACTTCAGAAGCTTTCCCATGAGGATCAGACTTTGAAGGTAGTCAATGACACAGAAAACAGACAGTCCCTGATATATGGCATTGGTGAGCAGCAGCTTGAGATTATCCAGAGCAGACTGTTGAACGAATATAAGTGTCAGATTGAACTGAGCAAGCCCAAGGTAGCATTCAGAGAGACAATCAAGAAAAAGGCAGATGTAGAGTACAAATATAAGAAACAGTCCGGTGGACATGGACAGTACGGTCATGTAAAGATGCGTTTTGAGCCATCTGGTGATCTGGAAAAGCCATATGTATTCGAGCAGGAGGTTGTAGGTGGCGCTGTTCCCAAGAACTTCTTCCCGGCAGTTGAGAAGGGCTTACAGGAATCTGTTGTGAAGGGACCTCTGGCTGCATACCCTGTAGTCGGCGTAAAAGGTGTACTCTATGATGGCTCTTATCATCCAGTAGATTCTTCTGAAATGGCATTCAAGATGGCAACAATCCAGGCATTTAAGAAGGGCTTCATGGAAGCTGGTCCAATCCTGTTAGAGCCAATTATGAATCTGAAGGTAACAGTTCCTGACAGATACACAGGTGATGTTATGGGAGATTTGAACAAGAGACGAGGCAGAGTACTTGGCATGAATCCCGTAGGTAATGGCAAGCAGGTCGTAGAGGCAGATATCCCGATGCTGGAATTAGGTGGATATTGTACAGTGCTTCGTTCTATGACTGGCGGCAGAGGCAGCTATGAATACACTTTCGCAAGATATGAACAGACCCCAAGTGATATCC
>CAVBMG010000129.1:0-6410 GCA_963596435.1 Agathobacter sp. | reverse complement strand
TCACGATAATTGTCTGGTTTTACCATACTTTCCTCCTTTTGTGTTCTAGGGACGCATCGTTTCTGTCCGTTGGTTTTGTGAACATGTCAAGGCTGTAAGAACTTCTAAGCACCTACGGCAGAAATGCCTCTATTACAAGTCCTACGCCTGAACTCGCCTACGGCTCAAACAACGGCTCGGACTTGCATGCATTTCTTCCTTGCTGCTAAGAAGTACTAACAGCCATTCCTAACGTTCACAAGAACCAACGGACAGAAACCGATGCTGCCTAAAGCAATTCTCCAAGTAAAAAACATTCACAAAATAACTGGACAACTGCACTCGTCATTAATATGAAATCTTTCTGTTCACAGCACAGTCTCTATTTTAAATTCTCAAAATTCAGGTGGTGCAGTTCGCCCAATCTGTATATAACAATTCAGAGAAACTCGGAATGTTTCGTGAGAAGACCCTCTGCGAGTGTCGGTACTTAGGGCGCAGGAGCTGATAAGCTCATGCACCCTTATGTACCGCTACATCGAGCAGCGGAGTGAGAACGTGTCTTTGTGCGAAATATCCGTGCTTCTCTGCCTTATTCTGCAGCAGGGCGAACTGAACCACCGTGACTAGCGCTTTATCAAATTAATCTACAAGTGTAGGATTGTGGCTTTCCTGCCAGGGGAGTCCCCATTTGTTCAGGGCTTCCATATATGGGTCGGGATCGAACTCTTCAACTGTATATACACCCGGCTTATTCCACTTGCCTGTCAGCAGCATCATGGCACCAATCATAGCAGGTACACCTGTTGTATAGGAAATAGCCTGAGAACCTACCTCTGCATAACATTCCTGATGATCGCACACATTATACAGATAGTAAGTCTTGTCCTTTCCATCCTTCTTACCAGTGAAAATACAACCAATGTTGGTCTTACCCTTTGTACGAGGTCCAAGGCTTGCAGGGTCAGGCAGTAATGCCTTGAGGAACTGAATCGGAACAATCTCTTTGCCCTCATAATTGATAGGCTTCGTGGAAAGCATACCCACATCTTCCAGACATCTCATGTGATCTAAGTAGCTCTGTCCAAAAGTCATAAAGAAACGGATTCTCTTTACACCTGGAATATTCTTTGCAAGAGATTCAATCTCTTCATGATGCAGGAGATACATGTCTTTTTCTCCTACCTGATCAAAATTGTATTCACGCTTGATGCTCATAGCAGGGATTTCTACCCAGTGACCATTCTCCCAATAGCTGCCCGGTGCAGATACTTCACGAAGATTGATCTCAGGATTAAAATTCGTAGCAAATGCATAGCCATGATCGCCACCGTTACAATCCAGAATATCTATGGTATCAATGGTGTCAAACTCATGCTTTAATGCATAGGCACAATACGCCTGTGTAACACCCGGGTCAAAGCCTGAGCCCAGAAGTGCTGTTAAACCTGCATCCTCAAACTTCTTCTTATATGCCCACTGCCATGAATAATCAAAATATGCGGAGAAACCTTCCTCCTTGCAGCGTTTGTCATAGACAGCTCTCCACTCTGGATCATCAATATTCTCCGGTTCATAATTAGCTGTATCCATATAGTTGACACCGCAGGCAAGGCATGCATCCATAATGGTCAAATCCTGATAAGGTAATGCAATGTTCATGACCAGATCAGGCTTATAGCTCTTGATCAGTGCAATCACTTCCTCCACATTATCCGCATCTACCTGTGCTGTCTCAATCTTTGTCTTGCTGCCAGCCAGCTTCTCCTTTAATGCATCGCACTTGGATTTTGTTCTGCTGGCAATCATGATCTCCCCAAATACTTCGCTGTTCTGACAGCATTTCTGAATGGCTACACTGGCAACACCACCGCAGCCGATAATTAAAGCTCTTCCCATAACTCATTTCCTCCTGTTGGTCTATTTGATATGTTTTTCTTCCAGTTTCAATAACAATTCTCTCAGTACCTTCAAAGCTACCGCTGTAGACGCTCCACTGGCATCCAGAAGCGGTGACAGTTCATTGATGTCACATCCTACAATATTTAACTCTCCTACCTTTAGAATGGCTTCCAGGAGCTGTAGGAAGGTCACGCCGCCTGCCTCCGGTGTTCCTGTTCCCGGAAATACGGAAGGGTCCAATACATCTAGGTCCAATGTAAAATACACCGGTTTACCTTTTAACTTCTCGATTACCTCTTCCAGTCCTTCAAAATCAAACTTATGGGTAATGACATGTTCCTTACCCCACTGAAACTCTGATCTGTCCCCACTGCGGATACCGAACTGATAGATTCTGTCATCACCCACAATATCCCATACGCGGTGAAGCACTGTGGCATGTGACAGGGTAGCCCCCAGATATTCTTCTCTCAGGTCAGCATGCGCATCAAAATGAATCACATGCAAGTCAGGATAATGTGCTGCCACACTTCTGACTGCACCTAATGTCACCAGATGCTCCCCGCCAATCATTAATGGCAGCTTGCCAGCCTGCATTACTTCTTCTGTAAAAGCCGTAATATCCGCCAATGCCTTATTGGTATCACCAAAACACAGCTCCAGATCACCACCATCAAATATAGCTGCATCTTCCAGATCAAGATCCTGATAAGGACTATATGTCTCCAGGCCATAGGATTCCGCTCTCATGGTTCTGCTGGCGAAACGTGTTCCCGGTCTGTAAGAAGTCGTCGAATCAAAAGGCGCTCCAAAAATCACAATACGGGCTTCGTCAAATTCCTTATCGCATCCAAGAAAAGTCTCTACATTTCTTTCCATTTTCTCCACATCCTGTTTAATTAAAATTTTTGTTTTCCACATCCTCAAGCATTTCTTCCACATAATTTGGAAGTGCAAATGCTCCTGCGTGGATTTCTTCATTATAGTATCTGGTCTTTAAGCCGTATGCTTTCCAGTCCTCTTTCCTCTGATCCTTGATTGGATGATACTTCTTGGAGGCGAATCCAAAAAGCCAGTGACCTGATGGATAAGTTGGAATATGTGCCTGATATACCTTGGCAATCGGGAAAGACTCTATAATTCTCTTATGCGCTCTCTGCATGGCATAGGCATCATCAGGATAAAAAGGACTCTCATGCTGATTTACCATAATACCATCGGCTTTTAATGCTTTATTACAGTTGCCATAGAATTCCTTGGTGAAAAGCCCTTCACCCGGTCCAAAAGGGTCTGTAGAATCCACAAGTATCAGATCGTAGGTATCCACGTACTTCCTGATAAACCGAAGACCATCCTCATAATAGAACTTCACTCTTGGGTCCTGGAATCCACAGGCAGTCTGCGGTAAGAACTCCTTACACGCCTTTACCACTTCTTCGTCAATCTCTACCAGATCAATCTCTTCTATCTGCGGGTATCTGACCAGCTCTCTGACTGTACCGCCATCACCGCCGCCAATTACCAGTACCTTACGTACATCGGGATGTACCGCCATTGGCACGTGTACCATCATCTCATGATAAATAAATTCATCCTTCTCTGTCAGCATCATATAGCCATCCAGGGTCAGGAATCTGCCAAATTCCTTAGATTCAAAGATATCAATCCTCTGAAACTCCGACTGGCTCGTATAAAGCTGCTTATCAACCTGTATCGAGAACTTTACATGCTCTGTATGCTTCTCCGTAAACCACAATTCCATATTTATCTACTCCTCACTACCATATATTTTTTAGGCATTTACAAAACACAACATTACATATGCAGAATTGTACAGCTTTAACAAATGCATAAACAGGTACTGTGCAGCCGTCACATTTCACAATTACCTAATATATGGTTTTTTCACACTTATCTCGCAGCGGAACGAATGCCTTCCATTACATTGAGTCGATTTACTTCCATATCTTCCGGTCCTGTCATGGAACAGCCTTTCTCCTTGGCATATACGATATAATCCAGAATATCCTGCGTAATCAGCTCTCCCGGTGCCAGAATAGGGATTCCTGGTGGATAGCACATGACAAATTCTGCGCATACCATGTCTTTGCAATCTGCAAGTGGCAGAGACTGCTTGGGTGCATAGAACGCTTCCTGTGGGGAATAAATGACTCTTGGATTGATATATTCTGCGGTCATCTGTCCAGCCCTGTCTTTTTTATACAATCGTCTAATCTCTGCCAATGCACTTACCAGTCTCTCAATATCTCTTGGTCTGTCACCCACAGATACATACGCCAGAATATTACCGATATCACCAAATTCTGTCTGAATATCATACTCATCACGCAGCAGATCATAGACCTCTATTCCTGCAAGTCCTACCGCCAGTGTATTTACGGAAAGCTTCGTCACATCAAAATCATATACAGAATCACCATTTACCAGTTCACGGGAAT
Source organism: Agathobacter sp. (assembly GCA_963596435.1). GTDB lineage: Bacteria > Bacillota > Clostridia > Lachnospirales > Lachnospiraceae > COE1. The sequence goes on along the minus strand of CAVBMG010000129.1, from coordinate 2,070 downwards.
ATGCATAATAATCACCAATCTGATTGATTTCCTTACGGGCATATTCTACCATCTCTGTTACTTTGTCAAAAATCTCCTGTCCATGCAGCGCCAGATTCCTTCTGGAAATATCCAGACTGGACATCAGCAGATAAGAACCACTGGTAGTCTGCGTCAGATTGATGACCTGTCGCACATAATCCTCATTGATATCCGGTCCCATTAACAGGAAGGAGGACTGGGTCAGAGAACCACCAGACTTATGCATACTGACCGCTGCCATGTCTGCTCCTGCCTCCATAGCCGTCATTGGCAAATTTTTATCAAAGTAAAAATGTGTTCCATGAGCTTCATCTACCAGTACTTTCATGCCATGGGCATGAGCAAGCTGTGTAATGCCTTTTAAATTAGAGCATATGCCATAATACGTCGGATTGTTGACCAATACAGCCTTTGCGTCAGGATTCTCCTCGATTGCCTTTTGCAGATCAGATATCTTCATACCAAGGGCGATTCCCAGCTCATGATTCATATCAGGATTTACATATACCGGTATCGCACCGCACAGAATCATAATGTTAATTACACTTCTATGTACATTTCTAGGCAGAATGATCTTCTCACCACGCTTGCAGACAGACAAGACCATACTCTGTACCGCAGATGTGGTTCCTCCCACCATGAAAAAGGCATGGGCTGCGCCAAAGGCATCTGCTGCCAGCTCCTCTGCTTCTTTTATCACAGAAACAGGATGGCAGAGATTATCCAGCATCTTCATGGAATTGACATCCACGCTCAGGCATTTCTCACCTAAAAATGCAGTGAGATCCGGGTTGCCTTTTCCCCTCTTATGCCCTGGCACATCAAAAGGCACAAGTCTCTGTGTTTTCATTCTTTCTAATGCTTCTAATACAGGAGCCTTACTCTGGTCTAACTTCATTTTCACATTATCTCCATTCGTTAAAAGATATTAGTACCGCTGAATATTTCAATCATTTCCTGCCTCAGATTGTTGCTGATCTGTAAGCGGGTCTTAGGTGGAATCTCATAAATATCAGAGTTGAACAGATAATTCTGTAAATCCAGCTCCTTGATGAGCATCTTCGTATGGAACATATTCGCCTGATACACATTAATGTCTACCGCATCATATCTATCCAGAGTATTCTTATCAATGTAATCCTGAATGGATGTCATATGATGATCCATGAATATCTTCTTACCTTCTACATTTCTGGTAAAACCGCGCACTCTGTAATCCATCGTAATAATGTCAGAGTCAAAGCTGCCAATGAGATAATCCAGTGTGCTAAGTGGTGTGATCTCACCACAAGTCGCCACATCAATATCCACGCGAAAAGTCGCAATATTCGTTTCCGGGTGATATTCTGGATAAGTATGAACCGTAATATGGCTTTTATCCAGATGTGCTACGATTTCATCATTATGATTGGATAGATGCAGAGTATCTTCAAAAGCCATTGCTGCACTGGCTGCGCTGTCACAGCCTGTTGGTATCATATTATCCTCTGCTATGAGAAAGGTCACACTCGCTCCCTGTGGCTCATAATCCTGCTTGGATACGTTGAGCACATGGGCTCCTATCATTTCTGTCACATGGAACAGGATCTTGGTAAGACGCTCTGAATTGTACTGCTCATCAATGTAAGCAATATAATCCTTCTGCTCTCTTGCGCTCTTTGCATAACAGACATCGTAGATGTTAAAGCTCAGAGATTTCGTTAAATTATTAAATCCATATAATTTCAATTTGCCTTCCATGAATCTTACCCTTCCTCATATATGTTTTATTTAGGTAATTGCGAAACCAGGATTGTGAATGGCACGAAGTGTGCAGATTTAACAATGCAACACAGACCCGCTCTCGCTACACTGCAGCTCGTAACGGTACATAAGGTGCTAAAATAGCTACGCTATTTGACCACCTAAGTACCGACGGCTGCACAGTGTCTGTTTATGCATTTGTTAAATCTGTACACTTCTGTATTCATAATATTGTGTTTCGCAAATATCTAATATGTTTTATACTTTTCAAAGTCTCATTTACAAAATAAGACAAGTGAGTACCGC
>CAVBMG010000128.1:0-6551 GCA_963596435.1 Agathobacter sp. | reverse complement strand
CACCACGTTCATAGATGTAACAAGACGCTCCTCATCGTTTGTGCAGAACTCCAGGCATACTGTATCGCTGTTTTCCGGTGCCAGCTTTCTGACCTTTCCCAGCATTTCAGGTATATCTGTCATAGGTGCAGATGACAGATTTCTTATCACACCAATCTCAGCCTCCACATCCTGTCCAAATCCAATCAGAATCATTCTGCTGTCAGAGGATTCTGACTTAAAATATGTAGTAGAGCTTGTACCTATAAGAGGAACCTCTCCATACTTCTCCTTTACAAGCCTTGACGCTTCCTCCAGTGCCTCGTAGGAAGACAGCAGAACCAGCAGTCTGGGATTACGTATATCCGCTGTCACCTCCTGCACGGCATCTGCCACATTCTTCTTTGTCGATACTCCTGTATTTACCTGCATATACCAATTCCTTTCTCTCGTCTAACCAAGCATTATTTTATTGATTTCATCATCTTTTTATGATAACATTTTCTACTAAAGGAGGACTTACAAATGTACGAATACAAACCCATGGGCGATATGTCAGTATTCCTGCTCTGCCTTTTATTGCTGATGCTTTTAATAGCAACCTATACAGAAAAAACAAAGCGTTATAAATTTGTCATCATGGCGATTATCAACCTGATATATTTAAGTATGGTAAGCATAATTTATAATTACTATATATATCCAAATACTGGTATTATAAGCGACAATCTCGTATATATACTGCATAATTCCCTGCATATATCCCTGATTGCCCAGCTCCTTATATACGTATTTTACATACTGGATCTCATCAGCTACCATAATAAGTGCATCACCAGCATACTTAATATGCTTTTTGTCCTGTATGCTGCAATTGAGCTGTTATCGCCATATACCCACATAGGCTTCTATATAGAGGATGGGGTGGCACACGACTATGCCCACGACATCATCTATTTAATCTGGTATGTATTGTATATAGCAATAATTGTATCAGTAGTCGTGTTAAAAAACAAGACAATTATATCAAGAATATATATCTCCGTAATACTTACAATGGCTGTTTCTGTGTTTATCACCATATCAGAATACCACTACAATACAGAGTCTTTTACAGTACTGTCCTACTACATACCAATAATGTCTGTAGTCCTTCTGTTTCACAGTAATTCCTACAATTCCAATTTTGGAGCAGTAGACAGGGCAGCTCTGGTTACAAAGCTTACCTCTTTGCATAACAGCGGGAGAGATTTTGTATTTGTAAATATAGAGATACCTGATTTCGACAAGGTTGAGTCATTGGTCCAGACATCGCAGGATTTTAAGGAATTCACTTATGCCATGCATTACACAGATTATCTTTTCCGCTATAACGAGGATAATTTCGTGCTGATTTTTAAGAAAAATCCGGATATAGCGCAACTGCAGCAGCTTTTTGAAAAATTACATGCAAAATATAAAATGTCCCACTATGTAACAGTTATAAAATCTAACCCTTACTGCCAGACCTTAAAGGACTATATCAGCCTCTGCAGCATGAATTACAGAAGCGAAAATATATATGTGGTAAACAGCCATGATTTGAAAAAATTCAACCGAACCAACAGTATCAGACACATTCTTGAGGATATTGACTTGCGGGGCGATTTAAATGATCCAAGAGTGAAGGTATACTGTCAGCCTATACTGGATGTAAATACCAAGACCTTTACCACTGCCGAATCCCTGATGCGTCTTGAGACAGCTGAGACAGGCATGATTTTACCAGATACATTTATCCCAATTGCAGAATGCACAGGCAGGATACATATGCTCACCAAGATAATACTTAACAAGGTATGTGATTTCATCGAACACAATAATGATATCAGCCGGATATCTGTTAATTTTTCAATGTCAGAATTATCAATGCCATATTTTTTTGAAGATATAATGAGTATTATCTCCAAATACTCTTTTGACAAGAGTAAGCTGGGCTTTGAAATAACAGAAAGTGTTGAGGCCAATGATTTTAACCTCATCAGGGAAACTCTCAGTAAATTCAAGGAGCTTGGCATAACTATTTATCTTGATGACTTTGGAACAGGCTTTTCAAATATAGAGCATATTGCCAAAATGCCTATAGACATAATAAAATTCGACCGTTCCCTTGTACTCTCATCCAAGGCGGATAAAAAATCAGAAAATATAGTATCCAGCCTCTCAAATATGTTTAATATCATCGGCTGCAACATCCTGTATGAGGGTATTGAGGATGGAAATGACGAGAACAGGTGCATAAAGCTTAAGGCTCACTATCTCCAGGGCTTTATGTATTCAGAGCCTATACCTATTGAACAGATGTCCGATTTCATTGGCAGGGAATATACAGAAGAAATCAGCTTTTAATCAGCCAGAAGATGAAAGGAGCAATATCTATGCAGGTAAATTTAGAAATATACCGTAACGACATGGCAGCTTTACAAAAACTGTGGGAAGCAGCCCATCTTGATGCCCTTACCCATTTATTTAACAGATATGGCATGGAATCATGGATTACAGAACGCCTTGAAGAAATGAGTCCCTCTGACACAGCTGCTATGATGATGATAGATGTGGATAATTTCAAGTATGTAAATGATGCCTTTGGCCATATGCTTGGAGATGCGCTCCTTGTCGATATTGCGGATATAATTCGGGAGATTTTCCCAAATGAATTCTTCTGTGGACGAATCGGTGGAGATGAATACCAGATATTCGGTCTGAATGTAGACCAGGATATCGTTTGTCAAAAGGCTGACTCACTCTGCCAGCAGATTAAAAACAAATACGAAAAGAGCAGATATAATATTTCAATAAGCGTTGGAGTGGCTTTTTCCAATGAGAATCACGGACGCAGCTATGCAGAGCTTTATAAAATGGCTGACCTTGCCCTGTATCAGGCAAAATCCAATGGCAAAAACGGCTACATGCTTTATGGCGCAAAGCAGTCCATGCAGGTACCACAGAAAAGACGCTGCTATCAGGACCATGGTTCTGCCGAGCCTATTCAGCTTGGCGAAAGCGGTTTTTCCGTTGCAAAGCTTCTTGTAGATGCAGTAATTGACGAGCTGTCCTTAAAACATGACCCTAAAACCACCATAGAAAATGTATCAAAGTGCATTGTTGATGCCCTTGATGTGACCAGGGCTTATGCCAGCTGCTATACCAGGGACGAGATGTCTATCGGCAGGTCTTATTACTATGCCCAGAATGATGATCCAAACATCACACCTAATCTCAGGATATCAGGGCAGGAATATAAAAATAAATGCTTCAACAGCGAAAATATATTTTTCTGCACTGACATTGAAAAGACAATTGAACCAATCAAAACTGAATTGAAAAGGATGCAGGTCAAGACCCTCCTGCAGGTACTTATTGTAAAGGACGGCAGAATAATCGGAACCCTGGGAATCAACAACTGTGGTTATAAGAGGCTCTGGCTGCAAAGTGAGATAGAGGCCATACATACTATAGCAAAGCTTATGACTGATACCATATATGAACTTCAGGAATCATTGGAGGAGAAATATGATTGACTACTGTGAAATGATTGCTGCTCTTACAACAGACTATCATAATGTATATGTTATTGAACCGGAAAACAACATCGGTACGACTATAAAACTAAATGGCAGGATTATGGACAGCCTTGCTTCCGCTCCCGATACATTTGATTATGAGGAGTTCATGGCAGACTATCTTAAAACCCGTGTCTATGAAAAAGACAGGGAAAGAATTGCCCTTGCTTCATCTATTCCAGCTCTTATTGATGCATTCAGCACTGGCAGCGAAAGAAATGAACTGAACTACAGGGTGGTGGATAAGGATGGTTCTATCCATTACCTCCGCATACTATACATACGTATTTCAAAACCTGGTGAACTTTTAAGGCTTGTTGCTGGTGCCCGCAATATTGATTACAAAATAAACAGGCAGAAGGAAATCCATACCGAAGGCTTAAATCACGCTTATTCAGCCATTGCAGGCATTTATTTGTCCATGTACCGTGTAAATATAAAGACAAATACCTACACAGTAATAAAAACTACCGACACTGTCATGCTCTATCCCCGTCCGGATTCTGAGTTTTTTGAAGAAAATGCAAAGAGCTTCATAAAAGAGCTTTGCACTGAGGAAAACTATCCTTCCATGCTGAAGTTTCTCAACAAGGATACACTTGATCAGCGAATGTATGGCAAATCACATATTTCTGCCAAATTTGATGGTAAAACAGGTAAAATATACAGACTTCACTACATAAGGGAGGGAGAAGACGATACTGTTCCGATTAAATATATGATTGTTGCCCTTGAGGCCTTGGAATCAAACGACTACCGCTCTGTTTTTGATACTCTGGCAAGAAACTTCCAGAATGTATTCTGGGTAGACCTGCAGGATGGAACTGCTAAAATATTAAAACTGGACGGATATATAACAAAGGGACTGGATAAGAATAATCACAGTTCTTTTTCCTATCCTGCCATATTAAAGCAATATATCTCTGAGAGAGTCTATGATGAAGATAAGCAGATGCTTTATAACAAGCTCTGTCTGGATCATCTGAAGGAAATATTTGAAAGCAGTGATGAGTATATAGGTAATTATCGGGTTTTTGTGGATGGAGAAATGCATAATTACCAGTTCAACTACAGCACTGTAAATGGCACAAGCCTGATTGTATGCGGCTTCCAGAATATTGATGACATCATCAGGGAGCATCTGGAGGAAGAAAAAAAGAAACGTGAGCAGGAGGAGGCCTACCAGCAGGAATTGATTGCTGCAAAGGACGAGGCCAATCGTGCCAATGCAGCCAAGACAGATTTTCTGCTCCGCATGTCCCACGATATACGTACACCTATCAATGGAATAATGGGACTTTTGGATATCGCAGATATGTGCAGCGATGATCTGGAAAAGCAGAACGAATGCCGTCAGAAATTAAGATCTACCTCCAAGCTGCTTCTTGATCTCATAAATGAAGTTCTGGATATGGGCAAGCTGGAGTCTGGAGAAATCCTGCTGGAACACATTCCTTTTGATTTAAATGAGATATCCACTGATATACACGACACAGTCAAAAAGCTTGCAGATGAGAGAAATATCGAGATAATAGAGGAAGATTGCGAGGCTTATGAGAACCAGCTTATAGGCAGTCCTGTCCACCTGAAGCGCCTCATGCTTAACATAGTAGGAAATGCTATTAAGTACAACAAAGATAACGGCAAAGTATTCATTACACGCCATGTCCATAATGTAGATGAAAAAAATGTTAATCTGGAATTTAAGTGCCGCGATACCGGAATCGGTATGAGTGAAGAATTTCTGGAACGGATATTTGAGCCATTTTCACAGGAAACAACCACTGCCAGGTCAAAATACGGTGGCACCGGGCTTGGTATGTCCATTGCCAAGAATCTTATCGACAAAATGGGTGGCAGCATTAGTGTAGAAAGCATAAAGGGGCAGGGCTCCACATTTAGTGTAATTCTCCCTTTTGAAATAGTTGTTTCTGAAAACGAAAACAATAAATGCATTGATGCTTCGACAGACTTTTCTATTGAAGGAATGCACATCCTCCTGGTGGAGGACAATGAACTCAATATGGAAATCGCCAAATTCCTGCTTGAGGAAAATGGTGCTGAAATAACAGAGTGCTGGAATGGAAAAGAGGCCGTCAAAGTGTTTAAGGATTCTCCTGCGGGCACATTTGATGCAATCCTCATGGATGTCCGTATGCCTGTCATGAATGGATATGAAGCTACCAGGATAATCCGAAATCTTGACCATGATGACGCAAAGGATATCCCGATTATTGCCATGACTGCTAATGCCTTTGTGGAAGACAAAATTGCAGTCAAAAAAGCTGGCATGAACAGACATATTGCAAAGCCTTTTGATATACAGGCTGTAATCAGGGCTATTTCTGAGCTGGCAGGCGCAAAAAATGATACATAGTGCCTGCCACCGGCAGCTTCTACTGCATGCTTTATATGTCACCTCGATTCTTATAGCCTGCCATCACAGTTAAGCAATTCCATGAACTCTTCCTTTGGAACAGGTCTGGAATATGCATATCCCTGATAGTACATTGGGTTGAATTTCTGCAGAAATCCAGCCACCTCCGGATTCTCCACCCCCTCAATACAACATCTGATATTCACCCTTCTCGCAAATGTTATAACCGACTCAACCAGTGCCTGCTTCAGCGAATTGTGCATTATATCATTTACAAATGATTTATCTATTTTAACCTCCGTCACCGGAAGCTCAATAGCCAGACTAAGCGATGATGCACCTGTTCCATAATCATCTAAGGCCACCTGTATGCCATTTTTCTTAAAAAATATAATCTCTGACTTAAGGAAGTTATGATCTAAATCCTTGCAGCGTTCTGTCAGTTCAATCCACAAATCGTTTTTAGGAAAGTGGTATCTGTCTATTATATCCAGCAACTCCGACCTGAAAGATGGATTTTCAAGCTGGGTCGCTGCAATATTCACGTTTATAAAAAAATTAGGTATAACCTTTTTGAAGTCAAGAGCTGCTTT
>CAVBMG010000127.1:0-6861 GCA_963596435.1 Agathobacter sp. | reverse complement strand
GGGTGGCACTCATTTTTTGCAAACCGGTTATTTGTTACATAACAGGAATGCTCCTTCTTAATAATATCTTTTTTGCCCCGTTTTTTCAATATATATTATAACATTTTGCCCCGTTTTTTAACTTTATTATATGCATTTTGCCCCGTTTTTATCACTTAATTAAATGGAATTGCTTATTATATACACAAAAATGCCCAGATCAGACTCCTAAATCTAATCTGGGCAATAAAATGCTGGTATTATGAAACAGCTATTATAAATCCATTTTGGCAACTGATGAAGAAAAACATGATTTTTTTCTTAATGCGAGATGCTCATATGGTAAACGAAATGTATCTTTTCTTCTGTATATCTAAGCATAACGTCTCCTATCTATGATAATCGCATTTTTGACACTGCACCATTTCATTTTCACTATCTTCTTTATAGAAGATATCCGACCACTGACAGATACTCTGCAAAATAGGAACAACTGATTTTCCTTTTTGCGTCAGGGAATATTCTACTTTTGGTGGGATTTCGTCATAAGACTTCCGGTCAATGATGCCATCTTCTATCAGATCTTTTAATGTTGCCGCGAGAACGGCATCTGTTATATTATACATTTCCCTACGGATTTCGCTGTAGCGTAGCCTTTTATTTGCTGACAATACACATATAATGCGGGATTTCCATTTGCCGCCAAACATTGCAAGTCCGTATTCAAGCGGACATCGAATATCATCATCTAATTTTTTCTTATATTTTGCCATATAAAATCACCTTCAAGCTTTATTTTGTATCATTATAGCCTGAAGGTGATCTTTTTTAAAGTTACTATGGAATTTATTAGTATACTTTGTATTATATTTCTTTTTTATTATCCGCGCCAGGTGTTGTAACGATTATTTTAGATGGAGTGATAACAAGTACTCCCTTTGCAGTTGCTGCACCGTTAAACATCTTCTCAACCATAGCCTTAAATGTGTTTACCAGTTCTCCCTCTGTTATGTACGAAGCTTCGCCCTTGATCTGATATCCTTCCAGACTCTGTGCATCATACGCAGAAATTGCAATTTTTCCATGATTTGCTTTGATATTGTTTAATGTTGTTTCAAGGAAAACATCTCCCACAACCAGCTTACCATCATCTGTAATGTCTTTAAATGCAACCGGAACTACGTTTGGTTCTCCATTTGCACAGGTAGCAAGATCCCACATATTGTTCTTTAATAATTTAATTACTGATTCATTTAACATTGAATATACCTCCTGTTTCATATCTGTATGTATAAATCACTTTACATATTCATGTTAATGAATCTACTTTGCTTTTGGAAGATATTAGCAAATTTATAAGTCACTACTAATTTTCATAGTTCTGAATTCTATTTACAAGTTTTGTTCGATAGTATCTGTAAAATAGTGTTCCTGTCGTACAAACCGCCACAAAATCTGCAATTGGCTCTGCCAGAAATACTCCGATAGTCGGATTGGAAACAATATGCGGCAAAAGAAAAATGAATGGAATAAGCAAAATAACTTTTCTCCATATTGTTAAAAAAATAGCTGTTTTTGCCTGATCAAGAGCCACAAAGCTATACTGACACGCAACCTGTATTCCATAAATGCATAGCAGACAAATATATGTTCGGAGTGGTGTTACAGAATATTCTATAAGCGAAGTATTGTTCGTAAATATTCCGATTATTCTCTCTGGGAAAACCATGCATACTCCCCATATTATGCAGCTTCCCGCCACACATGAAAGCAAAAGGTATTGAAATGTCCTTTTGACTCGATCTATAAAGCCTGCTCCGAGATTATAGCTTAATATAGGTTGTGCTCCTTGCACAAGTCCGGGTAATAAAAGCATGACAAACTGCATAACAGAATTTAATATGCTCATTGATGCAACTGCCATATCACCGCCATAATGCTGTAATACGGTATTAAAACTGATTGCAACCATATTCTCTGTAATCTGCATAAGTGCCGGAGATGTTCCTAGTAATATGCATGGCAACAATAATTTCCAGTCTATTCGTATATATGACTTTCTTAGTTTTATTGTGCTTTTTTTAGAAATTAAAAATCTCACAATACATACACACGACACAGATTGTGCAATTACTGTCGCTATTGCTGCGCCTTTTATTCCAAGGTTACACCCATAAATCATAATCGGATCAAGTATTACATTTATTACAGCACCGATTGTCACATTTATCATACTTACCTTTGCAAATCCCTGTGTAGTAATAAATGTATTCAGTCCCAGTGACAGTTGGATAAAGATTGTTCCCAGACAGTATATTCGCATATAATCTACAGCATACACTATGGTTTCTTTACTGGCACCAAATACCAACAGAATGTCCTTTCCCCATACCAACATAGCTACTGTCAATATAGCTGATATCACAAGCAATAGTGCCATACAGCTTCCCATAATACGTTCTGCCGTGTCTTTCTCATTTTTACCAAGTGCAATGGCTGCCTTCGGCGCCCCTCCCATACTCACAAGTGCAGCAAATGCTGATAAAAATAAAATGACAGGGGTTGTGACTCCAAGTCCTGCAATAGCCTTTGCACCGTTGGTATTCATATGTCCAATGAACATTTTATCTACAAGATTGTATAAAATATTTATCAATTGAGATAATACTGCCGGAACTGCCATTTTAATGAACAGCGGACCCACCGGCATTGTTTCAAGTATGTTGGAATCCATATTTTCATTTTTCACAATATCGTCACCTCTTTGCAGGTTCTATTATAGTAAAGTGCAACAGTGACTTAAAGTTACTATGAAATTTATTAGTGGTTCTGTAGTCAATCGTAAAGAATACCCATAGGTGCCGCAAAATCTCTAATACCTATACGTAACTTCCTGCTTTTCCATCAGTCCGTTTATGTACTGAATGACGTATGCCTTTGCCGTAGGAGTACTTTTTATATAATACTGATCTCCATTGTTTTCTACAAAGGCAGTATCGTTCTCCATGGCTAATCCAGGTATATTTTTCTCAATCATCATTTGATCAAAGGTATTTCGTCCAGGTTCATTATAATGTGGACAGTATGCCATATGAAAAATATCCAGCATTCCAGTTGCCCAGCAGTATTTCCCATTATTTTCGTTATGCAAGGCTTCACTGTCACTATGACCGCAATAAAACCAACAAATTGCGCCGGCACTAATACCTGTTAGAACTGCCGAATCTTTCTCATATATTTGCTTTAATTTCTCATCTACACCATATTTCTTCCATGTCTGCATCATGAAAATGGTATCACCGCCGCCAACATAGATGATATCTGCCCAGGATAGAAGCTGGTCTATTTCTTTGTCATGATAAGACTTTGAAGTGAGCGAGAGACTTTTCACCTCACAGCCCAGACTTGTCCATTCTTTTGTGATTGCTTCTATATATCCTTCTGCATCGCAACTTGCTGTTCCAATAAAAAGGACATGGGGATTGGCTTTGTTTGATAATTGAATTGTATGCAGATTTAACTTTCTTGTAGATAACAAATCGCCACCTGCAATAGCAACTATTCTTCCCATATTCGTATCTCTCCTAATTTTTCTTTAAGCAGCATCCGCTATGTGTACAAGTCATCCAATCCGATTAATCTCACTTCTCTGCGATTTTGGGCTTGAATAAGTCCCTCTGTAAAACCGCCTTTTGAGAAAATATAATAATGATATTTTTTCCCTTTACCAAAGACCTGTGCATATTCTCGAATCAGCTCCAGCTCATCTAATCCAATCTTCTCATTTCGATATTTGCAGGAACCAATGATATATTCGTCACCTTCCACTGGAGTACCAACGATGTCTATCTGTACCTGCTTTTTATTCTTATTATCAGTTCCCCACCACTGTCGGACCTGATTTAGCTCAATAGGAAGATCTTTCTCATAATATAGCAGATAATCACGGCACATGTGTTCAAAAGTCAATCCCATATAATCAGGCAGATTCTTTTTTATCGTATTTGCATATGATTTCTGGATTCTGCCTGAATCAATTGCACTCATATTTGCCGGTACAAAACGATACCAGAATCGGAAGAAGTTGTCAGCCAGCTCATATATAGTCTTTTTCCCGATTTTTTCTGTGACGGGAGTTTCTTTCTTTACAATACCTAGATCTATTAGTGTACCTAGATATTTTGAGACTACAGAGTTTTCCTGTCCTGTTTTTAATGCTATGTCATTAATCCGTGAAGCTCCCTGTGCTATTGCCGTGATAATGGCATTATAAATAGCCGGTTCACGCAGCTCCTGTTTCAGGAGATTTGCCGGTTCTTCATATAAGTAGCTGGATCTGTCAAAGAAATTGTCAAGTAATGCCTCATCCACGCTCTTTTTTACCCTAAGCTTATTGATATAGTGAGGGACACCGCCGGTAATTCCATAGATCAGTGCATTGTCTTCATTTGAAAGATCCGGGTGGAATACAGCCGATTCTTTGTAATCAAGTGGAGCTATCTTAAACTGCCCTGTTCTCCTTCCATATAAGGGGCTTTCCTGACCAAGAACCTGATTTTCCATAAAGCTCATGGATGATCCACATAAAATGAGGAACATTTTTGAGGTATTCCATTTATGGTCAATAATATGCTGAAGCATTGCGGAAATAGATGGTTTTGCTTTCGCCAGATATGGATATTCATCAATTACAAAAACGATTCGTTCATGCATGGCAAGTGCTGTTAATTCATCCAGAGCAGCATCATATGTCTTGAATTCAGGAAATGCATCCATATCAGGTCGTTCATAATTCATGATAGACTTTGATAAAGATTCCAGATTTTCGATTTCTGTAGTATTTAATGCCGAAAAGAATATAGTCGGTTTATCTTTGCAGAATTCATTGATCAATGTTGTCTTTCCAACACGGCGGCGACCATATATGATAATGCATTCAAAGTCACCGGCATGATATCTTTTGTTCAGCTTTCGCAATTCTTCTTCACGACAGTAGAATTTTTCCATACATTCCTCCACTAAATATACTCATGAGTTACTTTCTTATGAGTATATTATATGTTTCGCGTCTATTTGTGTCAATCTTCTATTTACGGACTAATTTTGAAATCAGTAGAATATTTGGTTTTGTTATGATATATTGGAAATATCTTAACCGAAAGAGGTGAATGCGCTATGCAGTATATCCGAGGTAACTACTCAGTACAGTTGATGTAAACTGTTGGCAGATTGTGCTGAGATTAGGAAGAAACTTGCTGGCAGGCGTTGACTGTACTGCTCTGATAATAGAAAAATATTAAGGAGTACAGTTAGTTATGCGTTATATAAAAGATGTATTAAAGAAAAACAGAATATGGGTATTGGTCTACATTGAACTGGGTATATTTAACTCATTTATGGCGAATTATAAAGCCGATTTTTTCCAAAAGGTTATTGATGGACTGGCAGATAGGACTCTTGCAGTTTCTGGAATTGCAATATATGGAGGCATTCTGGTGGTAAACTATTGTATGAATTATTTGGAGCAGTATCCGGAAAAGAAACTGGAACATGGTATTTATCTGGATTTTAAGCTGTTATCGTTTCAAAAAATAAGTACCATAGACTATACAGAATATCAGAAAATCGGTACTGGTAGGCTTGTTCAGAGGATTGAAAATGGTTCATCAGCAGGAAGAAATGTACTGTTTGATTTCTGGTTGTGCCTGATTCGCGAGCTGCTTCCTACCATTGCTTTTAGTGTATACTTTATCTGGAAAATAGATAAAAAGATTACCTATGCATTACTTGTGGGCTATGTAGTTATTTTTATCATTACCAATATTCTGCTAAAATTTCTTTATCAGATAAAAGAAAAGATTTTGAACAGTGAAGAACTGTTAAATCACTATTTGGTCAGAGGCTTTATGGAAATGCTGGTATTTCGCATGAATAAGCAGTTTTCAAATGAAATAAAAAAGACTCATAAAGCCAAAGAAGATATCGTTACATCAAAAGTGAAAATGAACATGATTCATGAAGCTTTTTTTACAATATTTGCATTACTGGTAGCACTGTTGGATGTCGGTATCCTGATTTATGCATGGAAATCCAAGAACCTTACAGTCGGTTCTGTAGTTGCACTGATTTCACTGATTGAAAATGCCTATACTCCTATTGCAATTTTTAATGTACTCTATGTTCAGTATAAATTGGATAAAGCGACTTATATGCGATTTGAAGAATTTCTGAATGTAAAAGATGATGAGCAACTGATAAAAGGTAATGTGATACATGATGGTATCGGAGAAATTACAATTAAAGACTTATCATTCCAATATGAAGACCGATTAATCCTTGATAATTTAAGCCTATCTATTAAAAAAGGTGAAAAAATAGCTTTTGTGGGAGCAAGCGGTTCTGGCAAATCAACGCTGACCAAGATATTATTGGGATTGCTCAAATATAATAAAGGGCATATCCGTTTAGGAGAAAGGGAGTTAAGTGATATCTGTCTTAATGATATGTATGATAAAGTCAGTTATATATCACAGGATGCTCCGGTTTTTGATGGAACAATACAGGAAAATCTGGTATTTGAGAAAAAGGTGTCCAAAGAGCAGATGCTAAAGGCATTGAGTGAGGTGCAATTATCTTATCTGGCTGAGAACCTAAAAGAAGGCTTCAACACAGAGATTGGAGAAAAAGGAACCTGTCTGTCAGGTGGAGAAAAACAAAGACTTGCATTGGCACGACTGTGGTTTCAGGATACCGAACTTGTTATTTTAGATGAAGCAACCTCTGCGATGGATAATTTAACCGAAGAAAAGGTAATGAAAGCAGTCATGCATAAGCTACAGGAGAAAACGGTCATTGCCATTGCGCACAGATTAAGCTCTATTG
>CAVBMG010000126.1:0-6886 GCA_963596435.1 Agathobacter sp. | reverse complement strand
GACAGATTATGTTACCTGTTTTGATACTGAAAATGATGAAAAAGGCAATATATGTGAAAAGTCTTACATATAATAAAATAGCAAGAAACGGCACAAATTGAACAGACATTATATGAAAGAGCTTACACTAAAATGTTACAATAAAGCCTATAATTAGATAATCTTCATGTAAGAATATGAAAGAATGAAAACATAAAACAAAGCTGCAAATTTTTTCAATTTTTATTTGATAAATTATTGACAATTAACCATATTATGTTTATCATTGAGTCATGTCAACGTAGAAGCGTCAGTCAAAATGTACGCAATCGTGTATTTTGACAAGACCGATACAGACACCAAAGAAGGGTTACTAATAAAAGGGTAAACCAAATCAGGTAAAGGAGATCGTGAGTAAATGAAGAAGTGGGTTTATATGTTTAGCGAAGGCGACATGACAATGAGAAACCTCCTCGGTGGTAAGGGTGCTAACCTCGCTGAGATGTCAAGCATCGGCCTTCCTGTTCCACAGGGATTTACAATTACAACAGAGGCTTGTACTCAGTATTATGAGGATGGCCGCAAGATTAACGACGAGATCATGGCACAGGCTATGGACGGCGTTAAGAAGATGGAAGAGATTAATGGTAAGAAGTTCGGAGATCTTAAGAATCCTCTTCTTGTATCTGTTCGTTCAGGTGCGAGAGCTTCCATGCCAGGTATGATGGATACAATCTTAAACTTAGGTCTGAATGATGAAGTAGTTGAAGCAATGATCGCTGGCAACCCAGATCCTAAATTTAAGCGTTTCGTATATGACTCTTACAGACGTTTCATTCAGATGTTCTCAGACGTTGTAATGGAAGTTGGTAAGAAGTATTTTGAACAGCTTATTGATAAGATGAAGGAAGAGAAGGGTGTTAAGTACGATGTTGAATTAACAGCAGATGACTTAAAGACACTGGCTGAACAGTTCAAGGCAGAGTACAAGAACCAGTTAGGTGAAGAATTCCCTTCAGATCCTGTTACACAGTTAAAGTTAGCTATCGAAGCAGTATTCCGTTCATGGGATAATCCTCGTGCTAACGTATATCGTCGTGATAACGATATCCCTTATTCATGGGGTACAGCAGTTAACGTAATGCCTATGGTATTCGGTAACTTAAATGATGAATCCGGTACAGGTGTTGCATTTACACGTGATCCTGCAACAGGCGAGAAGAAGCTCATGGGTGAGTTCTTAAAGAACGCACAGGGCGAGGACGTTGTTGCCGGTGTTCGTACACCTATGCCTATCGCTCAGATGGAGCAGGAGTTCCCTGAAGCATATACAGAGTTCGTTAAGGTTTGCGAGATCCTTGAGAACCACTATCATGATATGCAGGATATGGAGTTCACTGTTGAGAACAAGAAGCTCTATATGTTACAGTGCCGTAACGGTAAGAGAACAGCTCAGGCTGCATTAAAGATCGCTTGCGATTTAGTTGACGAGGGACACAAGACAGAAGCTGAAGCAGTAGCTATGATTGATCCTCGTAACCTTGATACATTATTACATCCTCAGTTCGATGCTAAGGCATTAAAGGCTGCTACACCTCTTGGCAAAGGACTTGGTGCTTCACCTGGTGCTGCTTGTGGTAAGGTTGTATTTACAGCTGATGACGCAGAAGAGTGGGCTGCAAGAGGAGAAAAGGTAGTACTTGTTCGTCTGGAGACATCTCCTGAAGACATTACAGGTATGAAGGCTGCTCAGGGTATCCTGACAGTTCGTGGTGGTATGACATCTCACGCTGCAGTAGTTGCACGTGGTATGGGTACTTGCTGTGTATCCGGTTGTGGCGACATCGTTATGGATGAAGAGAACAAGAAGTTCACATTAGCTGGACAGACATTTACAGAAGGTTCTGAAATCTCCATTGATGGTACAACAGGTAACATCTATGCAGGCATCATCCCTACAGTAGATGCTTCTATCGCTGGTGAGTTCGGTCGTGTTATGGCTTGGGCTGACAAGTATAGAAAGTTAAAGGTTAGAACAAACGCAGATACTCCAGCAGATGCTAAGAAGGCTCGTGAACTTGGTGCAGAAGGTATCGGTCTTTGCCGTACAGAGCATATGTTCTTCGATCCTGAAAGAATCGCTGCTTTCCGTGAAATGATCTGCTCTGATACAGTAGAAGAAAGAGAAGAAGCTCTTGAGAAGATCCTTCCTTATCAGCAGGGAGACTTCAAGGCACTTTATGAAGCACTCGAAGGCAACCCAGTTACTATCAGATTCCTGGATCCACCTCTTCATGAGTTCGTTCCTACAGAAGAAGCTGATATTGAGAAACTTGCAAAGGCTAAGAATAAGTCTGTAGAAGAAGTAAAGGCTATCTGTGCATCACTTCATGAGTTCAACCCTATGATGGGTCATAGAGGATGCCGTCTTGCAGTTACTTATCCTGAAATCGCTAAGATGCAGACAAAGGCTGTTATCCGT
This sequence comes from Agathobacter sp., assembly GCA_963596435.1. Taxonomy (GTDB): domain Bacteria; phylum Bacillota; class Clostridia; order Lachnospirales; family Lachnospiraceae; genus COE1. The sequence continues at coordinate 4,425 of CAVBMG010000126.1, read as the reverse complement.
GCAGCTATCGAAGTTCAGAAGGCACATGCTGACTGGACAGTTAAGCCAGAAATCATGATTCCTCTTATTTGCGAAGTTAAGGAATTAAAATATGTTAAGAAGGTAGTTGTTGAAACAGCTGATGCTGAAATCGCAGCTGCAGGCGTTAAGTTAGATTACGAAGTAGGTACTATGATCGAGATTCCTAGAGCAGCTCTTACAGCTGATGAAATCGCTAAGGAAGCTGACTTCTTCTGCTTCGGTACTAACGATTTAACTCAGATGACATTTGGTTTCTCTCGTGATGATGCTGGTAAGTTCTTAAATGCTTACTATGACACAAAGATCTTCGAGAACGATCCATTTGCTAAGTTAGACCAGACAGGTGTTGGTAAGTTAATGGAGATGGCTATCAAGTTAGGTAAGCCAGTTAATCCAAACCTTCACATCGGTATCTGTGGTGAGCACGGTGGAGATCCTTCATCCGTAGAATTCTGCCACAAGATCGGTCTTGACTATGTATCTTGCTCACCTTTCCGTGTACCTATCGCAAGATTGGCAGCAGCACAGGCAGCAATTGCAGAGGCAGCAAAATAATATAGTATTGTAGAATCAATATATATAATAGAAGGACTAAATCCTGAAAGCTACAGCCTGGAGGGATTTAGTCCTTTTTATAGTCTTTTACTATTCCAAAAATTAGAAACTTCTGCACTCTGCTTTGTAACATGGGATTTTACATGAAAAGCTGATCGTATTAGCAGGAATAGGAACTGTGTTGACTTTGATGGGGTTGTTCCTGTCAGAGTATAAGCCGAAAAGAAAATCTGTTGAAACGCGGTTTTGACTGATGATTGAAATAGTGTATAATGAGATTGGGAAATTTGAATTTGTATGTATGGAGTATGTTACTATGGAAATTAAAAAAGCAGAAATCAAAGATTTAAATATTGTTATTAAGTTAAAAATAGATATGTTTAAAGAAGTAGGTTCAATAGTTTTGTTGCAGGACAATGCTGAAGAACAGATATATGAAAAATACAAAGAATTATATCAAGAAGAAAAAGGTTGTCATTATCTGGTGTATGAAAATGATAGTGTTATTGCGTGTGGTGGTGCAGTAATTAAGGAAGATGTTCCATTTTGTTTCTTTAAAACTCCAATGTATGGATATATTATTGATATATATTGTATTCCTGAAAAAAGGAGAAACGGTTATTCTTCAAAAATAATGGAAGAACTACTAAAATGGTTGCAGAGCAAAGATATTCATACCATAAAATTAAAACCATCAGAAGTAGGAAAGCATTTATATGAAAAGTTTGGTTTTTGTGATTCTGGGGAAATGGAATTATGGATTTAATGTTCTATATTGTTATCAATTTGCTAGACACACAAATTCCAGTTTGATTAACTGGCTAAAGTGGTACTCAGTGACGGGCATTTATTATCAAAAGAGGAGAGTATGTTATGAACGATAATATCAAATCAATTAAAAGGTGGCTTTCCTTGATGGTTGGTCTGTTTATTATGGCTTTTGGAGTGAGCTTTTCTATTAAGGGTAATCTGGGGACTTCGCCGATCTCAAGTTTGCCATATGTGACAGGACAAATCAGTGGGTTGACCGTTGGGACGACAACGATCATTATGCACTGCGTATTGATCTTATTGCAGATCCTTATTTTGCGGGAAAAGTATGATTGGATTCAGTTGTTGCAGCTTCCAATCGCATTTCTTTTTGGGTTTATGACGGATTTGGCAGTTGAGGCTCTTGCATTTTTGCATCCTGCTAATTACGTTCAGCAATGGTTGCTTTGTGGAATTGGTATCATTCTGGTAGCAGTTGGTGTCAGTATTGAAGTGACGGCAAATGTGATTACCCTTGCAGGAGAGGGCTTTATCCTTGCTGTATGCAAAATCTGTCCTATAAAATTTGGCACGATGAAGGTCTGTTTTGATGTTTCGCTGGTTGTGATCTCATGCATATTGTCAGCGCTGTTTCTTCACGGGATTTACGGTGTCAGAGAAGGAACCGTAGCAGCAGCGATTTTGGTTGGGAGCATCAGCAGACAAGTTAATAAGTATCTGGAACGGATATTTGTCTAAACAGTCGATTATAATTGAATAAGTAATACATTGTCAGAGCGTATAGAAAACAAATCTATACGTTCTATTTTTATTTTATGTAAAAATTTATGAGTAAAATAAGTGCCGTTTAATACGTTCTATTGTCCATTCATAACATAAACACAATTTCCAGGTTTGGTTATACCGATATATAACTTATAATGAGTTGGGGCAGGTGATAAAGATGATTTCAATAGCAGAATGGCGGTAGTTTCTTAAAATATTGTCTGCCTGATAAATGTTGATGTAAAAATGGTATTTTTGTGCGTAATCTGGTCGTTTTATGGGATTGGACTAGGAAAACAGGTTATTTTATCCGATAAAAGAAATAGAGAATCTGAACAAAGCTGGACTGGAATAAAGAGTAGGAAAGTGTGTTATAAATATTTGAAGAGTATCTGTGAAAGTAAAAATGGGTATGGTTTCGATGATATTGGAATGGGAGGAAATATAGATATAAAGTCTTTGTTTTCTTCTGTTTTAAGAAGTGGAAATCATGATATGCATAAATATTGTGAATTTCTGTTTGAAAAAAATTGGTTTTACTGCTTAATGCGGGCATTAAAATGTTTGAGAAATATTGAAATAATAAAGGGATGATATGATGAATGTAAATTTGACCAATACCTCATTGCAACAACGCTTTTTTACTGGAACAAATAGCATAGGTGGAGTACATTTGCCGGACTTTAGTGATAATTATGTGTTTTCTAAGCAGAAAAGTAGTGTCAGCGATGCAGAATACAAAAAGCAAATAGTAGAGCAGGCTTATACAGATTTTAAAAATGGACAGTTTCAAAATAAATCAGAAGGTTTTAATAAACTCATGAAAAAATATACATCTGAGGTGTCACCAGATAGAAAAGGAATTATTACGTCTGGGTTAAAGGAAATTTCAAGCAATAAACAGAGTGGACTAAAACCAATTGATTTAATTGCAACGATCCTTGAGGGAAAGGTAAAGAACCAAAAGTTGCCGTCTGGTCAAACTGATTATATTGAATTTTATGACAAGAATGGAGAAATGGTGGCGACTTATTCCAATAATGGCTGGACGATGTATACAACAAATGCAGAGGCAGCCCGACAGACTGAAATGTGCAAGATTTATAATGAAGCATGGGGGAATGCTAAAAGAGGGGTTCCGTTGACTGATAGTGGTTCAGTAAATTCTGACTATTATAACAACATTCCAGCTGGCAGGGATTTAAACAAGCTGCCCAATAATTCCAGCGCCGGTACAACTGTAGGATATCAGTATGATGGACTTACAGAGGAAGATCGTTTCGTACAAAAAGTTTTGCAGGAGCATTATGATAAAGTGTACAAAGAAAATTTGTCTCATTCTGATCCAATGGCATATATCGAATCAAAATATTGTGATGTGACCTCACCTAATTTTTGCTCATATATGACAGAAGATCAGCGTTCCATAGCTTACCGCAATGAGAAAAGAATGTTACAAACAGGAGGAAAATATTCGGCTGGATTTGCCCGGTATGATTATGCATTAAGAAATTACAAGGATGTATATACAGGAGGTTCAAGAAGTACAGGTTATATACGCAATACTGACAAGGAAAAGCAATATGCAAGAAGTGTTGTAAATCAGCAAATTTCAAATCTACTTTCAAAGAATGGGATATCAATATCAAAACAGGCAGATTTGATATTTTCTATTGACCCATATACATATCAACTAACTGTGTCGGGAAATGTAGATAGAGATACATTATCGCAGATAGAAAAATTACTGAATGAAGGGGATAATGCGAAAAATATATGGACACATGCGTGGATTTGTATGCATGATGCAGACAATGAAATTGTTAATTCGCAGGCAAATATGACAAAAGCAAACCAATATTCTTTATGGCATGAAGTGTATGAGACAACCGGGTATGATGTACGCAATGCGACATATAAAAATGGTACTTTTATTGCAGAGGATGGTACAGATTTACTTGCATTGTTTAAGGAAAAATCTAAAAATGGTGCAGGGTATGAACTTTATTCTAAGAGATGGCTGGAATATGCTAAGAATGGCTGGAAGAAAGAAAATGATTTGGTATTGAAAATAGGCTTTGACAGCAGTGGATTGTATGATATAGGGCAGGAAAAAGGGTATGGAGCAGTACAGAATATGTGGATGAAGGGTATTAACCAAAGCATGTTTGAAGCTAGAGTGTGACCAATGGCAAATTGGTGGAACGGAAAGAGTCTGGGCGAAAGAAGAACTGGATCAGGGATATTTGAATAATTGAAGGAGCATTCCTGTTATGTAACAAATAACCGGTTTGCAAAAAATGAGTGCCACCC
>CAVBMG010000125.1:0-6941 GCA_963596435.1 Agathobacter sp. | reverse complement strand
CCCTTTGGGGTGAGCAGTAACATAGCCCTTTGGAGTACTGAAATAAACCACCACTTGTGGTGGCTGCTAACTTTAATATATACGGAGGAAAGATGATGAACAAGAAGAGCGTAAAAATTAAAAAAAAGACTTCAGTTATTATGAAAGTCATTATTCCGGTTGCAGTACTTGGTTGTATAGCGGTCATTATTGCGTTAGAAGCATTGGTTTCCATGACACAGCTTCAGAAGGAAAGTTCTGAAATTTCAGGAAATGGTGTAAGATCAACCATCTGTATTGATGAGATTAATCTTGCGTTTTCCAATGCACAGAAGCTGACACTTGCAATTTGTGTACAGCCGGAAAATCAGGGGTTGTATGAGTATGTGAGCGCACAGTTAAAGACTTCACAGGAAGATGTGGCACAATATGAACAGGAACTGCTTGCAATGGATGAGTACTTTTCAGCGGATGACATGAAGACAATGCGGGAGATTTTTGATGAAATTGAAACCGCACAGACAATGATTGCCACAATTATCAAACAGGCAAGGTCAGGAGATACAACTGCCGGTACACAGGCGAATGATATTATGACAAAGTGGTCTGACAGTATTGGAACGAAGATAGATACACTTATAACAAGCAATGATGCATATGTAAAAGAAAACATTCAGACACAGAAAGATTTATATAATAAAAACAGAATTATTTCAGCGGTTCTGGTTCTTGTTGCAATCGTAGCATTTATCGGAGTTATTATTATGATACTAGAAGCAATCGTGAAACCGCTTAGAAAGCAGACCAAAGAATTGAATGAAATTATTGATGATATCAAATCCGGCAAGGGTGATTTGACAAAACGTATTTCGGTTAAGTCGCAGGATGAGATTGGCATGGCAGCACAGGGAATCAATCATTTTATTGAGTCATTACAGAATATTATGTCTGATATTATACATAATTCTAATGCACTTGATGAGGTGGTTGGCAATGTTGCAGAAAGTGTAACATCAGCCAGTGACAGTGCAAGCGATATTTCTGCAATTATGGAGGAATTATCTGCTACAATGGAAGAAGTATCTGCTACAACGAATGGTGTAAGTTCTAATACTGCCACAACAGAAGAAATGGCACGGAAAATGGCAGCCAAGACGGATCAGCTGACCACTTATGCACAGCAGATGAAGACACGCGCTGTAGAGCTTGAACGTACGGCGACAGATAATATGCATAGTACCAACAGCATGATTGTAAATATTACAACAGAACTGAATCAGGCACTCGAGAATTCTAAAAGTGTTGAAAAAGTATCACAGCTTACTGATGAAATTCTTAGCATTTCCAGTCAGACAAATCTGCTGGCATTGAATGCTTCCATTGAAGCAGCCCGCGCAGGCGAGGCAGGTAAAGGCTTTGCAGTCGTTGCAGACGAGATCAGACAGCTTGCGGATTCTTCAAGAGAAACGGCCAACAATATCCAAACGATTAATGAACAGGTAATTGCAGCTGTACATAGGTTGGTAAAGTCTTCAGAAAAGATTGTTTCATATATTAATGAAAATATCCTTCCGGATTATCAGTCTTTTGTTGAGGGTGGACAGCAGTATAGCGAGGATGCAGCCTATATTGATACAACAATGGTGGAATATTCTAAAGATACGAGGGGGGTTCTTGAAACCATGACAGAGATTGCTGAATCAATTGAAGGTATAAATCGTGCAATAGAGGAATCTGCTACGGGTGTAACGGATGCAGCTACCGGCATAGATTCACTGGTACATTCCATGAATACGGTAAGCCGCCAGATGGAAGAAAACAGTGAGGTTGCCAAGAATCTGAAACGGGAATCTGAAGCATTTATTAATATGTAAGGAAGTAAGAATAGTATATGAACGATATATAAAGAGTTGTAATGATATACAAAAAGAAAATACATACAAATATCCGCATGAATTATTTGATGAGATGCCTATGGGCATCTCGTTTTGTGATAGTACCGGCATGGTAGTTGACGGTAATCCTGCCGCTGTAGATATGCTTGGTACGAACAGGGAAATTCTGAATGCTTAAATATGCATATCAAATGATGACAGCAGGAAAGACGATAGCAAAAAGGACAAAAGACACCCAATCTTTCGGGTGTCTTTTTTTGCTTTACCGGTATATTTCATTCGTAATCTTATAGCCGTTCCTGCCATTATGTTTTACAGAATACAACTGGCGGTCCGCATAGGAAAGAAGCTGCCAGATATCGATATTTTTGAACTGATCCAGCACAATGTATCCCTGTGAAACAGTCTGTATCTTAGTGGCAGATGTCAGATTTGGAAGCTGACTGCCTGCGGTATTATCCTGAATCTGCTGTGCAATCTGTTCGACAGCAGGAGTATCGACATCTACCAATAATACAACAAACTCATCCCCGCCATAGCGATAGATTCCGCCGGAACCTTTAATCACTTTCAGGATAATCTGGCTGATTGCTGACAGATAGTGGTCACCCTGCAAATGACCATAAGTATCATTGACTTCTTTGAAATAATCTAAATCAATGATACCAATACCGATTCTAGTATCGTTCTCACTGGAATTTTTCTGTAACAGTTTGTAATCTTTTTCCAGCTTATACCGGTTGCCAACGCCGGTAAGCTGGTCAATATCAATCTGCTTACGCTGTTCGGCATTTTCATCAAATTCTGTTTTCACCTGAATCTTGTAATCAATATTGGTTGCTCTGTCTTTCCACGTCTGCTGACACATTTTCTTACATAGGTTAACGTATGCGTGCTCTTCCTTCCAAAGTGACTCCTGATCTCCAATTTCCTCATAATAGGCCAGACGAAACTCCTGAATTGCCACCAGAACATCCAAATCAATCATTTCCTCCGGAACCTCTTTAAATTCCCGGTCCATGCTGTCAATGATGCGCTTTAAGGCATCATATTCCTTCAAATCCAGTGCCAGATTTCCCAGCCTTTCAAAGTTATCCCAGATATTAAAACTGTCATCAGCATTTAATATCATCTCCACCAGTTCAGGAAAACTTTTACGAACTTCCGCTTCGCGTCCTGTTTTCATGAATAGGGCACTTTGTATAGTCAGATAATGGAAACGAAGACTTGCAACATCAGGATTCTCAATATAGGCATAGGCGTCCTCAAGGTATTCTTCTGCTTTCTCATAATTCGCAAGTTCAGAATATCCCATGCACAGATTCAGATTTGTCTTGTATGCGAGCAGTGCAAGACTCTCATTACCGGCATTTTTTTCCAGCTCCTTAAGAGACAGTTCGAAATATTTGATGGACTGTTCAAAAGCACCTAATTTCTGGTATTCTGCACCAATGTTATTGTAAATCTTGGCAGCTATAATTGAGACATCATTCTGTGTAGCTGTGGAAAGCCCTGAAAGATAATGCTCAAGTGCCCTCATCTCATTCCCTATACCGCCGTAGATAATACCGGTCAGATTCTCCAATTCACAATATAACTGGGCATCCGTCTCCGGACTAATCTGCGTTGCTGCACGCTTTGCAAGGGTGAGAGCGTCACCATATTTGCCATCAATTGTCAGTTTTAAACTCTCTTCGTAACATTCCCTGCCAAAGGAACTTACATCCACCGTTTTGTCTGGCGTATTATGGATTCCATTTAAAAGTTTATTAAAATCATCCACGCTCATCGGACGGTAGAAAAAATATCCCTGAACGATATCGCAGTCTGCCTCTTTCAGAATATCGAGCTGTTCCGTATGCTCAACACCTTCTGCAATAAGTCCGAGTTCAAGAAGCTGTGCCATCTGTATGACAGATTCGATGATATTACGTCCTTTCGCACTATTTTCCTCGGTCAGGTCAAAAAACTTCATATCAAGCTTTATCACATCTGCTTCAATGTCTTTTAAAATATTGAGTGCAGAATAGCCGCTTCCAAAATCATCGATTAAAATCATAAAGCCGGAAGCTTTTAACTGATTGATGGATTCGTAGATGGCGGCATTATCAGTGACAAAGGCAGACTCTGTAATCTCAATGTGGATATATTCCGATGCCACATCATATTGACTGCTCAAATCTGTCATAGTCTGATACACATCGATTTTACTGAAATCCTCTCTGGATACGTTAATCGAAATCGGTACGATGTCAAGCCCTTCCTGCTGTCTTTGTGCCTGCAGGGCGAATACACACTCCCAAAGATACCGATCAAGCTGTGTTACAAGTCCGTTTTGTTCCAGTGCAGGAATAAATGCCCCCGGTGAAATAAAGGTTCCCTCATGAATCCACCTCGCTAATGCCTCAGCTCCGACAATTGTATTTTTCGAGATTGAATACTGTGGTTGTAAATAAATTGTAAATTCCCTTTTCTCGATATATTCCTGTAACTTTTCTTTTGATAATGAATCTACCATAACTCGTGATCCTTCCCTCTTACATGATGAAATTTAATATAGCATGTTTTGCGGTCAAATACAAGATTTCCAGCTTCTTGAGTTTCAACAAAATGTAATTAAGCAATGTAATATTGCAAAGACACCTGTAATTTGATATTATTTAGCTAGATAACAGCGACGGCGAGGTATTATCATTATGAATGTTACTATAGAACAAACCTTTTATATTATTTTAAGTCTGATGTGTGTGATGATTTTGTGGGTAATGCTGTGCCGTCTTTTGAGAGTTGCTGACAAGCATCTGAAGGCAAAGTCCCTTATTATCTGTAATGTTCTGGCTATTGTCGTCTGTGCCGTAGACCTTATTTCAGGACTCATATATTATGGAACCCTGCAGGAGAGCAGGATATTTACATATGCTGTCAGCCTGACTGCGCATTTTTCACTGTTGTTCTTATCCTATTTCTGGTTTTTATACTCTGAGGGAGTTCAGAAGTCATGGTTTATAAAGACCCGTCTGAATCAGCTGCTGAGTGCAATACCAGGTCTTGCCATAGGATTGTGCCTGATTAGCAATTATTATAGCAAAATCATATTTTTTATAGATGATGAGGGGATTTACCACAGGGGAATTTTATTTGAACTGTTCATATTTTTTGAATGCTCCTATGCCATTTTCAGTGCTCTGAAGGCTCTGCATCTCTCTTTTACAGAAGAACATTATGAGGATAGAAATAAGCTTCGTATAGTGGCATCCTTTGTCTGTCTGCCTATTATCAGCTCAATTATACAACAATATATGGTGGTGTCACCTATTATTTCCTGTGGCATTACTATGGGATTTTTTTACGTATACAGCAGCCTGCAGCAGCTCTTTATATCCCAGGATGCACTGACAGGACTGGCAAATATGAATTCCTTTGATACATATATATCTGCCTGCATAAGGCATAAGCAGTCACATGGAAATATATATCTGATTTCAATAGATATAGCTGAATTTGCTGTGATAAATCATATATATGGCTCAGGTGAGGGGGACAAGCTCCTTAAGGATGTAGGTGAAATAATAAAAAAGGTAGTTCATGAGTATGAGGGCTTTGCTGCAAGGAGTGGAGCAGACGAATTCCTTATAGTTTTGGAGTCTGCAAACGAGCATACTGCCACATATGTATGCAGACAGCTGGAAAAGAAGGTCAGAAACTATAACAAACATTCAGAAGCAGTCTGCAAGCTGTGTCTGACCATGGGATATGCAGCCTATACTGGACAGACCATCCCACAGCTTATATGTGAGGCCGCAGAAAACAGAAAAACCTGCCATGATTCTAATAATACATATGCAGAAAGTGATGATGGTCTGCTGGCAGAAAATAATGGACAGGATGTCGCAGAACTGGATATCACAGGTCTGGATATGACCTTGTTCCCATTTCTGTCTGACTGGTCAGATAAGAACTACATTTTTATAACCAATCTGGAAACCAATGTTACAAGATGGACGCCAAATGCCATGGAATTTATGGGTCTTAAAGGCGAGTACATGTACGATGCAGGGGAAAAGTGGAGAAGCCTGATTCATCCTGATGAGGTTGAAGGTTATCAGAAAGAACTGGATGCAGTATTTACAGGCAGAAAAAAATATTTTGAAAAACTCTATCGTATTAGAAACAAGGACGGAGTGTATGTCAGCTGCCGTGGTTCGGCTCAGTTGATAAAGGGTGAAAATGGCAAGCCGGATTTGTTTGTCGGTGCAATTACAAATAATGGCATATCTGACAATGTAGATTCCACTACTAATCTGTGGGATACATATATGTTTCACAAATATATAGAAAATACCTTAGCAAGGAATCGTAATATTGCTGTGTTGGCAATAGGAATCTGCAAATATGGACACGTGAATAACACATATGGTTATGTACTTGGCAATGATCTGCTCAGGCAGTTCGCAGACCAGCTTTTTGCCTTTGTAAGACAAAATATAAAGCTTTTCAGGCTGGATGGGGCAAAGTTTGCCTTTGCCTGTGAAGACTGTGATGGAGAGAAGCTTGCAGAAATTTACAAAGAGATTCAGGAGATTGCCCAGACCAGACTCTTTCTGGGAGAACATAACGTGCATTTAAAGGTTGCTGGTGGAGCAGCAGTTGTAAGAGATTATGACGGAGAGACTGATGCTATCTTAGCAAGTGCGGCGTACGCTCTTGAAACATCAAAGCACGAACGTCACGGTGAGCTTGTATTTTTCAATAATCAGGCAAATCAGACAGATGTATTTCAGGTAGAGAGGATTGCAGAAATACACAGAAGTGTAATGAATGACTGCAAGGGTTTCATGCTTTACTATCAGCCGATTGTAAATGCCAGGACTGGCTGCATAGAGGGGGCAGAAGCTTTGCTGAGATGGCAGAGTGACAAGTATGGTTTTGTCCCACCAGACCACTTTATACCATGGCTGGAGGAAGATCCCTGCATATACATTCTGGGTAACTGGATAATAGAAACAGCCATAAAAGCAGCTCTTGACTTCAAAAAGGTTATACCTAATTTTTTTATAAACGTGAATA
>CAVBMG010000124.1:0-7078 GCA_963596435.1 Agathobacter sp. | reverse complement strand
GAAAATTATGTAATTGTAAGTTTGCATCGATTAAACAAATGTTAGCAGATAATTCATTTTATAAAAATATAATAGGACAGTAATATGACCGTAGATATATTGCCAAGATAAAAAGATGAAAGGGAATCGTGATATTGATTCCTTTTTTGATGCCTGTAAAAGGAGATAAAATAATCAATAATTTTTATGTTGAATTATATGGATTTTATATGATAATATATTCAATATAATAAATTATTTAATATTCAATAACTTGAATATGCGAGGGAAAAAGATGACAATTAGTGAGCGAATATTAAAGGTTCTGAAAGAAAGAAAAATGACACAGGCTGAGTTTGCCAAGCAGATAGGAATTTCACCAAGTACGATTTGTGAATGGAAAAAGAGAAAGATGAATCCAAGTGCTGATAAGATTATGGATATCTGCAATGTGTTACAGATTACTCCGGAGCAACTTCTTACCGGAAAAGGTATTGAAAATGAAGAAGAGATTGCTGTGGTAAGCCCTGAGAGTCAATTTACACCTTGTGATATTCAGTTAGTTAGGGATTACCATGGACTTAAAAAAGAACAGCAGAAGCGACTGATGACTTATATGGAGGCTTTAAAGAAGATAGAAAGTCTGGAGGAGATGAATTGCATGGAAAAGAAAACTATAGAAAAACGGGAAGGAAAATAATATATATGGAAGAGAGTCAAAACTTTAGAAATGTATCTGTTATGAAAGACTTGAATGGAAATAACATTGTGATGATAAATGATATTGTTTTTAAAGGTAGACAAGCAATTGATTGGGAGGATGTTGAAAAATACCTAGTTAAGTATGTTGGAGATTTTTATACAATTGCAGACAGTAATGAGGTGGTGTATATAGGTTCTGATCTTCCTGATGAGTATGCACACTCGGAATACACCAATATCCTTAAAGGAGCCAATGCGAAGGCTAAAGCAAATGCTGCACAGGGAATACCTGAATTAATTGAGACAGCATCTGGAATGCAATTTACACAAAATATGAAAAGTAAACATAATAAAGATGCAAAATATGGTTGGTATAGGTATGAATCAAGATTTGCGTTACCAGTGTTTGGAAATGACGGAGAAATTGTAAGATATAACGTGTTTCATGTTGCGATGATTTTTCGACATGCGAAAGATGGAAATAAATACTTATATGATATTATGAATATAAAAAAAGAAACAAGTAGCCTTTTCCAGTCATAGGACTTTACTCAGTTGAAAACTCATTTCTTGAATAGGATAATAACAGGATTTTAAATAATTGTCAATAGACTGATGATACATAGCTGGTGATAGAAGTTGTATCTATATCATTATGATGCTTTCGATAAGAAGCATTCTATTTTGACAGAAAGGTGTGGTTATTAGTATGATGTATAATCCTCAATTAGAAACATTTATTTGTGTTGCAGATACTGGAAGTTTTAGCAAGGCAGCAGAACAACTGTATATTAGTGCACCGGCAGTTATTAAACAGATTAATTCTCTTGAGGACAGTTTGAAATTACAGCTTTTTGAACGCACACACAGGGGGCTTGTTGTAACAGAAGCGGGGAAATCACTGTATCAGGATGCAAAATATTTGATACAATATTCAAAGGAATCGTTGCTTCGCGCACAAAACGCAATGAATAATAATGATGAAGTGATACGTGTTGGAATATCCCCAATGACGCCGCCGGAGATTTTTGTGGAACTATGGCCTAAGATACAAAACATCTATCCGGATATGAAGTTTCAGCTTACCACATTTGAGAATACACCTGAGAATGCAAGGGAAATTCTGGCAAATATGGGACAGAATATAGATGTGATCGCAGGAGTGTTTGATGAAACAATGTTGAAACTGCGTGGCTGTGCCGGAACGGAAATTTCGAGAGAACCATTCTGTATAGCGGTATCTATTCATCACAGACTGGCTAAAAAGGAAAAGGTTACACTGAATGATTTGGCTGGTGAAAATCTTATGCTGATGAAAAGAGGGTGGAGCTTCTATGGAGATAAGTTACGGGATGATATGATGGAAAATCATCCTGAAATAAACATAGTTGATTTTGAACTGTATAATGTAGAAGCTTTTAACAGATGTGAAAATAATAATGAGGTACTTTTGGCATTCAAGAGCTGGAAGAGTGTCCATCCACTTATCAGAATTATTCCAGTAGAGTGGAATTATACCATGCCATTTGGAATATTGCATTCGAAAACACCATCTGACAAGGTGAAACGTCTTATAAAGGCTATCAATGAAGTAAAGTAAAAACTGCATATAAGAACAAACCAAAAGGTTCATACTGGATAACAAAACGAGACTTCTAATGGGGGCTCGTTTTCTTTATACTTTATTTTGAAATAAAAATAGAGGATAATCTGAAGCTAAAGGATGTTAGTTCCATTTTGCCATGGTACAGTGAAGTTAATATAGATAAAACAGTAGAAATTGTTAATTATATGAAAGATCAGGTGATGAGTGGCAATCAGATTTTTTATAAAATATATAGCGAGGAAGAAATGCAGACAGACCCGGATAAAAGGGATACGGGATTATTTTTCTTTAGAGGAAATGCAGGAACTAAAACAGCCATTATAAACGCAGGAGGAGGTTTTATGTATGTAGCCGGGATACATGACAGCTTTCCCCATGCATTGGAATTATCAAAGAAGGGATATAATGCATTTGCACTCATTTATCGACCAGGTGCACAGACAGCATGTGAAGACCTTGCCAGAGCAATTGCATTTTTGCATGAAAACGCAGACGAACTCCAGATAGATATGACGGATTATTCGCTTTGGGGTGGTTCGGCAGGAGCAAGGATGTCGGCGTGGCTTGGATCATATGGAACGGCGTATTTTGGGGAAAAAGATTATCCTGTGCCGGCTGCGGTGGTTATGCAGTATACAGGTCTTTCACAGGTGACGGGGGTGGAGCCGCCAACCTATGCGTGTGTTGGGACAAGTGATGGAATTGCCTCATACAGAAGTATGGAAAATTATATTTCGCAGATAAAACGAAATGGTACGAATGCAGAAATAGAAGTGTTTAATGGACTTTCTCATGGCTTTGGACTGGGAGAAGGTACTGTAGCGGAGGGCTGGATAGACAATGCGGTATCCTTCTGGGAAGAGAATATGAAACAAGAGGTATAACATGAAAAATAAAAGAATTATAGTAAAAATACTTATAGATACGGGGATGACTATATGTCTGCTTTTTCTTATGCCCTATAGTCTGCTTAACGAGACTGCGCATGAATGGATTGGCATGGTAATGCTGGTATTTTTTATCATGCATCATATACTGAATCGCAAATGGCTGGCAGCGATAACAAGAGGAAAATATACTGTATTCAGAGCTGTCCAGACGGGACTTGTTATAGTTATGCTTGTTCTTATGATAGGTTCTATGGTGAGTGGAATATTATTATCCAATCATATTTTCAAAATGATAAAAATTTTCGGGACATATATGGTTGCAAGGCAGATACATATATTTTGTGCATACTGGGGACTTGTCGTGATGTCATTACATCTTGGAATTCATTGGAATATAGCAGTCACAATGGCAAGAAGATTATGGAGCCAGCCATCAATTGTCAGAGAATGGATTTTAAGAATTGTTGCAATTATAGTTGCAGGATATGGTATATATGCATTTATCAAAAGACAGATAGGGGATTATCTGCTTATGAGAATGCATTTTGTATTCTATGATTATGAAGAGGGTGTATTACCTTTTTTAGCAGATTATCTGGCAGTAATGATATTTATAGCATTTATTGGATATTATGGTGGATTACTTCTCAAGAAGATATGCAGGAACCAGCCTAAAAGTTCATATTGAGTAATAAAATGAAAGAAGGTGTTGCGTTATGTTAAAACAAAAATTACTACTTATAGTTGCTGTCTTTATTATTTTTGTTGCCGCAACAAATACAAAAAATCTGCAAAAAACAGAAGCACAGAGGAATAAAGCAGAAACAGAAGAATTGGAAGAATCAGAAAATGTCACTGCCGGAAGTGAAGAATATAGGGGGTTTATCTTGGATAATGTTCTTCATTCGCAAAGTGAGGGGGATATTCACTACAATGTATATATTCCTGATTCTTATGATGGAACAAAAAAATATGCATTATATGTAACACTACCAGGCTATCAGGGGTTGTATTTTCAGGGTGGCGGAGAAAAATTGTCACTTATATTGGCGAAACAGCCGGAACTATTTACAGCAGCATTAATGTGCAGTTCCCGGTGGGATGGCGCATATGAACCGATTGTAGAGGCAAAAACACCGGTATATTTTGTAATTGGTGAAAGCGATGAATATTATGGTTCAGAACCGTTCAAAGAAGCATATCAGCAAATATATGACCTTTATAAAAGGCAGGGATTATCAGAAGCTGATATTGACAAATTATTAGTACTGGATATAAAGGGAAAAGATTATTTTGCTGGAACACCAGTTACATATCAGCATGGAGGTGGTTATCTGTTCTGCCGGGATAAAGAAATTATGGAATGGTTATTCAGTCATTAGGGAGGAGATATAACCGATAGGTTAATACACCAAAACTTATCGAGACTTCTCCTGGAAACATATCAGATATATAGTATGTATATAAGATAAAAACAAGACAAGGAGGATACTATTATGGAACATATAACATTAAACAATGGAGTAAAAATGCCAATACTTGGATATGGTGTTTATCAGGTAACAAAGGATGAATGTGAAAGATGTGTACTTGATGCATTAAAGGTTGGTTATAGGGCAATTGATACAGCACAGAGCTATTTCAATGAGGAAGAAGTTGGTAATGCGATTGCAAAATCAGGTGTTCCCAGAGAGGAGATCTTTCTTACAACAAAGGTATGGATTGAGCATTATGGGTATGAGGAAGCAAAGAAATCCGTACTGGAGTCCATGAGAAAATTAAAGACTGATTATCTTGATCTGGTATTACTTCATCAGCCATTCTCAGATGCTTATGGTGCATATCATGCATTGGAGGATCTCTATGACGAGGGCAAGATCAGAGCAATTGGAATATCCAATTTCTATGTTGACAGAATGGTTGATTTTGCATCATTTAACCGTATTAAGCCTATGGTCAATCAGGTTGAGACTCATATCTTTAATCAGCAGAAGGAGCTGAAAGAATGGGCTGATAAGTATGACATTCAATTGGAAGCATGGGCTCCATTTGGTGAGGGCAGAGGAGGCACATTTGATAATCCTGTAATTGTACAGATTGCAGAGAAATATCATAAGACTCCTGCACAGGTTATGATTCGCTGGCATATTCAGAGAGGCATTGTAGTAATTCCTAAATCAACTCATATTGAGAGAATGGAAGAAAATTTTAATGTATTTGATTTTGCACTTTCAGATGATGATATGAAGGCAATTGCAGAACTTGACAAGAAGACAAGCTCATTCTTTTCACATCAGGACCCAAATATGGTAGAGTGGTTTGTAAAAATGGTCGAGGAAAGAAAGAAGAATAACGACAGTTCAAAAGAAAAGAAGAACTGGTAAAATACGAGAGGAAAAATCAATGAAAGTATTACTTGTAAATGGCAGCCCACATAAAGAAGGATGTACATATACAGCACTATGTGAAGTCTCAAAGGCATTGAATGAAAATGGTGTGGATACGGACATCTTCTGGATAGGAACCAAGCCAATCTCAGGCTGTATTGCCTGTAGAAAATGCAGGGAAAATAATAAGTGTATATTTAATGATATCGTTAATGAGTTCCTTGAAATAGCAGGAGATTATGACGGATTTGTATTTGGAACACCAGTACACTGGGGCGGAGCAGGCGGTGCTATCACGTCATTTATGGACAGGGTATTTTATGCTGACTTAAATGGTGGGGGCAATCGCTTCCGATTAAAACCTGCTGCAGCAGTAATTTCAGCCAGAAGAGCGGGAACAACAGCAACCTGGGATCAGGTAAACAAATATTTCGGTCTTATGCAGATGCCTATTATTTCGTCCAGATACTGGAATATGGTGCATGGAACTAATCCTGATGAAGTAAAACAGGATCTTGAAGGAATGCAGGTTATGCAGATTCTTGGAAACAATATGGCATATTTTATCAATTGCAAAAACGTTGCGACCAAAATGGGCATAGAAATGCCAAAAGCGCCAGACTTTGTATTTACGAATTTTATCAGATAATGAATGATTCAGGAGGTACGAAAAAATGAAATCAAAGAAATTTATAGCTGTCTTTCTAACATTTATAACGGCAGTCAGTCTGATGACAGGATGTGGAACCACTAACAGCAGCCAGTCAGCTTCAATAAAAGAAAGCAATACGGAAAATGTCAGTAATAAAAAAACAGAGAATGAAGCAACAGAGGTAGATTCAGAAAGTGTTACAGAAGCCATTTCAGAGGCTGCTACAACAGAATCAGAAACAGCAACAACATCAACTGAGAGTGGAAAAACGTTAGTTGTTTATTATTCTGCCACAGGAAATACAAAAAATGTTGCTGAGAAAATTGCACAAATTACAGGTGGTGACATATTTGAAATAGAACCAACAGAA
This sequence comes from Agathobacter sp., assembly GCA_963596435.1. Taxonomy (GTDB): domain Bacteria; phylum Bacillota; class Clostridia; order Lachnospirales; family Lachnospiraceae; genus COE1. The sequence continues at coordinate 492 of CAVBMG010000124.1, read as the reverse complement.
CCTTATACGGACGATGACCTTAACTGGACAAATGCTGACAGCCGTGTGTCAAGAGAACATGATGACGAAAGTTTAAGAGATGTGGAGCTTGTTTCTACAATCGTAGATAACTGGGATTCATACGATACAGTATATATCGGATATCCAATCTGGTGGGGAATTGCAGCATGGCCGGTAAATAATTTTGTAAAAGATAATGATTTTACAGGTAAAACGGTAATCCCATTCTGTACAGCAGCTACATCGGAAATCGGTGACAGCGGTAATCTCCTGAAAGATATGGCTGGAACAGGCGACTGGAAGGATGGAGAGAGATTCCATGGAAGCGCATCTGAATCAGACATCAGTTCATGGATAGACAGTCTTGGATTATAAAGTGAATCATAACCTTTAGGTTTAGACTGCTTAACAAAGAGAGACTTCTTATCGGAGTCTCTTCAGACTGTAGACAACTACGTTCAAAAGAGCTGGTTGTCTATTTTTATGTCTCCA
>CAVBMG010000123.1:0-7498 GCA_963596435.1 Agathobacter sp. | reverse complement strand
TTGAGCAGGGCAAGGACTATCAGGAAGCCATCAACCTTCCGAACTTCGACTTTTTCAATTATGCAGGCATCAACCGCCCGGTGCGCATCTGCGCAATACCACAATCATACATCAAAGATATCACTTTGATCCCGTGTATTGCAGCAGACGGCGCATCGGGTCAGATTACCATTCCTAACGCCCATCTGTGGAATCCGGGACGCGAACATGCGTATCTTTACACTGCTGCTGTATCCTACGGCGCCGACTATTACACGCAGACCTTCGGTATCCGCACGGTAGAAGTATCCGGTACCAGACTGCTCATCAACGGCAAGCCGTTTTATTTCAAGGGATTCGGAAAACATGAAGACTTCCACATTTTAGGACGCGGCATGAACCTGTGTCTCGATGTAAAAGATGTGGGACTGATCCACTGGCTGAACGCCAACTCATTCCGCACCAGCCATTATCCGTATGCGGAAGAAATGTACGATCTGTGTGACAGAGAAGGAATTATCATCATCGACGAGACCCCGGCGGTGGGTATCAATGCCGGCGGCGCTACAGACCCATATAAGACCTACCCGTTAAAATCACACCACGAGGATGTCCTCCGTGAGATGATCACCCGGGATAAAAATCATCCATGCGTCATCATGTGGTCTCTCGGAAACGAGCCGGACACCGAGCATTTCCCGGAGTCGGCTTACGAGTACTGGCACTCCCTCTACGAGCTGGCGCACAGCCTTGACCCGCAGAACCGCCCAGTAACCATGGTGTGCTGCCAGAATGACTACACCAAGGACATCACAACCCGCACGATGGATGTGGTCTGCCTGAACCGTTATTACGGCTGGTACAACCTCTCCGGCGATCTCGATGCCGCCATGTATGCATTAAATATTGAATTAGACTTCTGGGAAAAAATCGGAAAGCCGGTGATGTTCACCGAGTACGGCGCAGACACAGTAGCCGGTATGCACGCCACCGTGCCGGAAATGTTCTCGGAAGAGTTTCAGGCAGAATTCCTGTTAAACTACGGAAAAGCATTTGATGCCCGCGATTATATCATCGGTGAGCAGCTTTGGAACTTTGCAGATTTTGGCACGATCCAGGGACCGATGCGCGCGGATGGCAACAAAAAAGGACTTTTCACCAGAGAGCGGCGTCCAAAACTCTCCGCACATGCGATGCGTCAGCGCTGGAGCGCCATCCCGGATTTCGGTTATAAAGCATAATAAACGAACCCAGGATTTCACTGGAATACGAAGCATTGAAATGCACTCATTTCGGAAAGGCATGTGTAGCTTTTCCGGAATGGGCGCAAAAATCCATCAAATATATCTATTTACCACCTCAACCAATTCCTTTTTATTTATTGGTTTACACAGCCATCCACTGTATCCTGCCAATTTATATTCTTTTATATTCTCCTCTGACATTTCAGACGATATGCTGACGATTGGTATTATTTCTGAATCACATCTCGCACAGAGCCGTATAATCTTTGTTGCCTCTATGCCGGTCAGTGACGGCATTATATTGTCCATTAAGATTATGCTGTATTCGTATGGTTTTGATGTCAGATATTTAATCACTGCCTCCTTACCATCTGTTGCAATTTCAGTTTTAAAATCCAGACTTTCCATTATATTTTTTAAAATATCGACAGAAATGGCAGAGTCGTCCACTATCAGCACTTTACCTCTGTTGTCTGCATTTTTCCCTTTTCCCCCATTCAGTTCATACATGATATGTCCCTCCCCTTTATTTTTGATCGTCACTCAACCTCATCTTCTATCTTGAATTCAGCCACAGTGTCCATCAGCTCATGAAGCTGATCTTTTAACAAATTGAATGTTCCTTTTGTATGTTCAAACTCACTTTCCATGTCACTGGTATGGTTATTTATCTGCTGGCTGTTTTCTGCCGTCTGCATACTTGCTGTAGAGAGTTCTCCCATACATGTTGACAGAGTTTTCATGGAAGATTTCATGTTTTTTGTCTCTCCTGCATTCTCAGAAAGACTGTTATACATTGATTCCGTCTCATTGCTGTAATTTTCACCAGTCTGTGCCGCCCTCTCCTGATCTGGCACTATCTTTTCATCGATAAAAGCATATATATCTTTCAAAAGGTCAACAAGATTATTGATGATTCTCACCGTGTTTTCATTTACTGCATGTATCTCAGAAGCAGACGCAGACGAGTCCGTCGCAAGTTTATTGATTTCCGTTGCAACAACAGCAAAACCTTTTCCTGCATCTCCTGCCCTGGCAGCCTCAATAGAAGCATTCAATGCGAGAAGATTTGTCTGGCTGGCAATTCCCATAACATCATCAGCTAAAACTGCTATCTTTTCAACTTCCTTTGCATCCTCCAAAGCCCTGTTTAATTTTTCACGGATTTCAGAATTTACAGTAGTTGTACTCTGCATTGTCTTTGAAGCAGACTCCTTCATCTCAAGAGCCTGGTCTTTCAGTTCTTTTGATTTTTCTGAAATCGATACGATTCCACCTGTAATATTCTCCAGTTCAGAATTCACGGTATATGTCATGGATGTTGCTTCCTGTATAGAAGCCGCACTCTCCTGCATGTTGCATGAAATTGTCTCCGTAGCTTCAGCAACTGTATTCAGCATGATATCTAATTTATCTATGCTCGCAACTGCTTCACCCATCCTGTCCGAAGAAGAATACGCAATTTCTAAGACTTTTTTTACTACTGTTTTGAAATTTTCCTGAATGTCATTAATATTTTGGGCAAGATCCTTCATCTCATTTTTATATTTTCCAGTGATTTTCTTAGTCAGATCTCCATCAGGCTGTGCAAGATTTTTCGTTGCTGCCAGCAATTTTTTTACCGGTCTGACAACGCCGGTCATTAACCTAAGCATTGTATAGATAATGATCAATACCGTTACCGCTATCATAACAACTGTGCATATACTTGCAATCATGCCAAGCTTCTGAAGTTCCTCTACCGCATCAATGGTCTGTGCATCGACTGTCTCTCTCATCGTATCCATGCTGTCATCAAACTCCAATAATGCCTGGTCAAAGCTCTTCATATATTCATTGCCTGCTTCTGTTCCTTTTTTAACGTATAAATCTGCCATAGTAACTCCGGCTGAATAAAAGTCATCTAACTGTTTTGCCAACTGGTTAAAATCCGTTCCCTTAATCACACCAATCTTTTCGATTTCCGTTATATCTGCAATGGCAGCATCATAAGCCGTTTTCGCTTCATCATATCCGTCATCCAGCCCATTTTCTCCCCTGGTAGCGCTGACATCTGTCAGATACTGCTGGATTTCTTCAATGTGAAGCTGGAAATCCATAACAAGCATCTCAGTGTAAAAATATTTATTTACAACTGTCTGCATCTGCTCCGCCGTTTTGTTCAGCGTCACCAAAGTGTTTGTTGATAATCCGATAACAACTATCAGCATTATCAGTAACGGTATAAAAACCATTCCTGAAATACCACTAAATATATTTGTTCTTTTTTCACTTTTCATAAAATTGCCTCCTCATAATTATCAGATTGTGAAGTCAGAAATCTTATTTTTTAAAATTTCTGCCGTTGCTGCCAGTTCATGTGCATAATCTTTCACTTCAGCACTGTTTCTGGATACACTATCAGTCTGCTCCTGAACACTTAATGCTGTTGCTTCAATTTCTTCCGTAGACGCAGATTGTTCTTCCGTAATAGCTGCCATATTACTTGCAACGTCATTCGCATCTCTTACTTTACTGATCATAGATTGAATTATGTCATTCGTGCATTCAATACTCTCAAATATATTATTAAACTGATTGACAGCTTTGTTTACCATTTCAGAACCTGCATATATCTGTCTGGCGCTGCTATGACTTTGAACTACTGTCCCGTTTATCAGATCTGTAACATCTGAAATAAGCTTGGCGATTTCCTCTGCAGCACTTCCGGATGTCTCCGCAAGACTTTTGATCTGTGTTGCAACTACTGAAAATCCCCGTCCGGCATCTCCGGCTCTTGCGGCTTCTATGCTCGCATTAAGTGCTAAAAGGTTAGTCTCATCAGCTATTTCACGTATTGTAGATGTAATATTATCAATTCTTTCCGTCGCTGCACCTACTTTTTTTATAGAATTCTCAAGCGTACTCATACTTTGCTTCATCTCTTCCATCGAATTGGTTACCTGCTTCATGCTCGTCCGACCATTATCTGCCTCAGTCAATGTATTTTTTATATTTGCAATCGCATGTTCACCGGATTCATTTGTCTCAGATACAACATTGGCTAATACGGAAGCATTCTCCGCAATCACTTCTATAGATTTGGCTAATTCCTCCATGCTCTGGTGCATCTGAGTCATTGCTTCTGCCTGTCCTGAAGCTGATTGATGAAGAGTTCCGGAAATTTCATTGCTTTTCTGTGCCTGATTATCTATTTTATTGGATATCTCGACAATGGTTCCTATTGTCTCTCTCATAATTTCGAGGAACTTTTTCATACTCCCGGACATAATTGAAATTTCATCATTACCTGTTGCATTCACGCTTGCCGTAAAATCACCATTTGTAACATCCACAATCGTATCCGTAAGCTTGCGGATCGGTATTGTCAACCTGCCAATAAAGACTGTCAGAAATCCAGAAATCACAACAATGACTATGATTCCAAGTATCATCAGGGAAAGACCTAGCTTGGAAACATCCTGATAGATATTCTTTTCCTGTGTTCTGACCACCACTGCCCAGTCCGTATTTGCAATATTGGCATAGCTTACCATGCAAGGGCCATCACAGGAAGAAATCATCCCATTACCACTTTTACCATCTCTTACAAATTCCAGTGAGTCCACATAAAAAGAATCATTTATTTCGGTTACCTTTTTTCCGACAATGTCTGTGTCTATACTGGCAAGTATCATATCTGTGCCTTTATCTACAATAAATGCATCCCCGTTTCCGTCAACATCCATCTGATTGATAACCTCAGATAAAATAGTCAAGCTGATATCTGCTGCTATGACACCGCCTTTTCCATTTATGCTGTCTGAATACATGATTGCCGTAACAATGGGATCACTGGTAAGTTCATCGATATAAGGGTCTACAAACTGCATACCATCCCTGCACTCTAATCCCTCTTTATAATAATCCTCTTCCCGTGGATCAGATTCAGGTTCCCATATGGCTGAATCTATGATTTGCCCATCAACAAATATGATATAAATTCCATCCGGAAAAGCTTCATATTTATTTAAAAACGTTGACTCGTAATCAAACAATTCATCGCTGTTCATATTCAGACTGACCATCGTCTGCCCCGCTGTATTTAAAATGCCGAGAACATTATCCGTCCATGCTTCTATACTGGCAGCACTTGCATCAGCTTCTTTTTTTAGAAGTCTCTGTGTCTTTACTTCTATACTATTTTTTGAAAAATTATAAGAGATTGCAATAACGGCAATAAAAGCGAATGCTACTATTGGTAAAATGAGCGCCAACAATTTTGCACGAATTCCAAATTTCTTTCTTCTCATAAAAATTACCCTCCTATATCTGCATAACATCAGTATAGGAGGGCATCATTCTTGTTTTGTACCATATGCGTTCGTTTTACGTTCGTTTTCCAATTAATTTATCTTTTTTCCAATTTTCCCTGCAGTTCGCCAAGAGTAACTTCGCCCCAGGAATAATCTGTCATGTAAAACCCGGAAAACTGTTTGTCGCCATTATCAGCGTCAAGGAAATCATAGAGGTCACAGCTTACCTTGTCCTTTAGGATACGCCGCTGTCCATTGACTGTTTCCATCAGATACCCGATGCCATAATTTTCCAGAGTTCTCTTCAACTGCAATGCCACTTTTCTGTATCTGGCAAGTACAACATCCGTCAGGAGTTCATTATCCCATAGAATGCTTGCTGCTTCTTTGGAAGCAACAAAATTGCCCTTCCTGTCCACCAGTAATGCCAGTAATTCTTTCGCCTTTTTGTTTGTGAATAATACCGGTATTCCATTGACAAATACCGCGAAATATCCAAATGTATTGATCCGCACACTAACGGCATCTTCATCGTATGCATTTCCTGCATCCTGCAATTCACACAATTTTTTATTTTCTGCTTTCAGCAATGCGTTTTCTCTTTTATAGGTAATATCTTTGCAGCATATATACCCCTTATATGTTTCTGTTGGAATTACCACAATCGCATACCATTTGACCTTGCCATTTATGAGCAGACGGCACTCGCATTCACTTTCCAGATTATCGGGAAAAGCGGTACGGTATTTTAAAAATTCCAGTTTTTTATCTACGATCTTTATATCATCTTTAAATACATATTTATGCAGCAAGTCAAAAACTGCATTTAACTTGAATTCTGAGACATTCAGAAAATCAGATTTTTTCTGCTGTCCCAGCGATTTGATAATATGTATCTGGTTCATCTGAAGATCAACCTTTATAATCTCATCATAATCGAACGCTAACTTCGACACGACTTCCTGAATTTTTTTCTCTATGATCTGCTGCTCATCATTTCTCGGTAATATGATACAATGTATCGTCCCCGACAGATCATTCTCATGCCCGCTGCTTATTAAACATGTAACCGGACAAAGACTGCCATTTTTCCGGAATAAATGAATGGAACATTCTACCATTCCACCTCCATGCTCTACCTGACTGATTTTCTTTTCCGTTTCTGTCCTCTCTGAAACTGGTATAAATTGCAAAATATTATCTTTGGAAATAACCCTTTGGGCATCATCTTCAGAATAACCCAATAAATTTTTCAGAACTTGATTGAAATATAATATTTTATAATTGCTTTTTCTTCTAATGACAATTATTCCACAGGGAAACTTATCCAGCATCGAAAGGCTGAATACACTTTTCATTATGCTATATTTATCTTTTTCATTATCATTCATAATTGATTTTTCCTTTGCCCCTGCATCCTTTTGTTCTGATCTGCTACGGATAAATGATCCATCTGGGCAGCAAGTCTGTTCCCGCTCTTGCTGCCGTTTTTCTTCATGAAATTATAACGCAGTCGGTCTCAGGAATCAAGAATGGGCAGGATACGGACATCTTATGTACCTTATATTTTCTCTATCCCACATGGATAAGCGCTTTGTCCAAGCTCGTGTTCCTGTTTCACAGCCTGATAAAACTTATATCCGCCGGAAAGATTAAAGCAGTTAAAGCCATGCAGAGACAGAATACGGCACGCAAGGTAGCCGCGAAGCCCAACCTGACAATTTACATAAACCGGTTTGTTTCGATCCAGTTCTTCCAAATGTTCCCGCAAATTGTCCAACGGAATGTTTTGGAATCCATCCAGATGCCCTCTTTGATATTCTCCTGCTGTCCGGACATCAAGCAGCACTACACTGCTGTCACGTGGCAGGTCATCCACCTCATCCCAATGGAACTGCCGCACTTTTCCGCTGTCTATGTTCTCGATCATAAAGCCTGCCATATTGACCGGATCTTTCGCAGAGGAATATGGCGGTGCAT
>CAVBMG010000122.1:0-7501 GCA_963596435.1 Agathobacter sp. | reverse complement strand
CAAGCCAGGCGCAACTGTCTGAGCCCAAAGGGCGAGTTTTGCGCTCGGCTTGTACTCTAAGCATTTGTGATGAAGGTCTTAGAAATACTCACATCATGTATGTGGCAAATGAACCGAACTGATATGACCTGCGGCGTACCAGTTAATGTTTATTATACAGTAAAAATGAGGGCTTGTGGGAAAAGATAAGAGATACTCCAAATTTTTCCAGATGCGGGAAGCGAATTTCTGTAAATTGTCATAAGTTTGGACACAATTTGAATTTGTATTAGTACAACTTCACAAATATTTTCTACTTAATTCAGCAAATAATGTCGAAATATGAACAAATTGTGAACGTGTTGTAAATATAAAGTAAATGTAAAATGAATAAAATTTAAATATATCTATTGACGTTTCATGAAAAATGGGTATAATAATGAACTTGTAAACGACAACAGTGTTGATCAGTTCATCTGATTACATTTTGGTATAGCGTTTGTACATAGACGATATACAAGTTTAATAAGGGAGAAATTATTATGAAGAAAACAGTTTTAGCAACAATTATGAGTCTTACATTAGGTGCAGCAATGCTTACAGCTTGCGGTTCTACAGCTGAAGATACAGCAGCTACAGAAGCTACTACAGTAGTAGTTGAAGAAGCTACAACTACTGAAGCTGCTACAGAAGAAGCTACAACTACTGAGGAAGCTACTACAGAAGAAGCTACAACTACTGAAGAAGCTACTACAGAGGAAGCTACAACTACTGAAGAAGCTACTACAGAAGAAGCTACAACAGCTGCAGCTGCTAACTAATTATAGTAATTACCAGTTTCTGACGCTGGTCTATAGAACAGATATCATCCTCAATTGATATCATAAACGAGAACCCCGTGGCGATTGCCGCGGGGTTCTCGTTTTTATTACCTTTATCTTTGAATCAATACCATTACGTCTGTAATCTGATTATTGTATAACATAACATTACCAATTTCATTGACAATCGTTGTACTGTTTAATGTGTATGTTCCTGTTGTTAAGTCTTTTGTAAAGATATAGGCTACACAACCTGTATATTCTGTGCCGAGATTCATATGAATTCCAATCGCATAAGGAAGCTTCACACTATGAAGTGCTGTTAACTGATAAGTAGTAAAGCCCTCTGCGAAATCTTTCACTTCACTCAGAGCTGAGCTAAGATCCAGCTCTTCTGATATATCTGTGTCTGCCATGGAAATACTGTATCCTACTCCATTTCCAAGATGCGCCATCAGATAAATGTTTCTGCCACGATATTTCTGCAATACTTCCAGTTTCAGCCTTGCACTTTCAGCCTGCATAAGTACATCTGCATAAGCTATGCCATTCTCTGTTACCTGCTCTGCCAGCGGAACGTTCTGTGGCAGAATCTGTACAGTGTTGCCTGTAGTTGTTGTACTGCTTTCCTGGCTGGTGGAGTTATCATTATCTGAATTGCTATTATCTGAACTGTTGTTATCCTGGCTTGCCGATTCTGTAGTACTGCTCTCCTGCTCCCTGTAGTTTTCTGTTTCTTCTGTCTCAGGTTCTTCTGTGGATTCTGTCTCCTCAGTTTCAGGTTCTTCTGTAGACTCTGTCTCTTCAGTTTCAGGCTCTTCGATATCTCCGGTTCTGCTCAGAACAAAATCATCCAGTGTTCCCCAGGCTTTTGCGCAGGCAGATACATACGCACCAACCGTTACATCCTGTCCGTCTTTTACTGTAATACCTGTAATCTCTGGTGTATCCCATTCGCACCATCCTGATACAGACATGGACTGCTTATAAGTCCTGTTTCCAATGGTCACAAAGATATACATATCCTGTGTGGAAGCATCTCCACCCTGAATATTGGCGCTGAATGCATATTCGCCTGCTTCTAATCCACTGATTGTCTGCGATACTGTGAATTCAATGTCTTTTGCACTCCAGAAATGTAATGCATAATCACCTGTCAGGGCATCGCTTGCATTTTTCTGATAATCAGTAACTGAATTAGCATCTTCTATCTCCCACATACTTCTGTCGCTGTCTTCAAAGCTGTAGTTGTTTACATAATTCCTGGCTTTGATTACAACCCTACAGGTTACATTGTAGGTCTGATCCAATACTTCTACAGTACCACTCACTTTATAAGTACCGCTTCCAGCCTCTGCCAATGCCTTCACCTGTTCCTGGTTCCAGGTAACAGTTCTTTCACTGGTTGTATTGTCATTAAAATGTACGGTTGTCTTTTGAGGAAGTTCTATCTTCTCTCCCAGATTTACTGTCAATTCTGCATTGTCTACACTATCTACAGCCAAAGCTGCTTTTGCACCTGTTCCTACATATTTGAATACATTCAGGGAAGCAAGGGGATGTCCTGTAAAATCAAACATTGCCTGATTATCCCATGCACTGCCGCCATACCACTTACCGGCGTCATTTGCATCATATTCGCCTGCATAGCTGCTTGCCCATCCGGAACCATATTTCTCCCAGATTGCTTTGTTCTCTTTTAAAATCTCAGAAGCATTCTCTGCATCTGCATCATATACCTGTACAGGAATCCATGCCGGCTCCCAGTAAAATGCGCCAATACCTGCACTTCCTACATCAGCAACTGCTGCCATAACATCACGTACGACATTAGCCTGTCCCTGTACGGAAGCTGCATATCCACTTACCAGATCACTGTCCTTGGCAATTGTATTGCCGTGTCCGTCACCATCTTCCATTGTATATGCATAGGATGTTTCTGCTACCATGACTTTCTTGTGATATGTATCTGCAATATTCTTCAATACACTGGTCAGATTGGAGGTAGTTCCATGCCAGAACATATAATAGGAAGAAGCAAATACATCATAGTCTACATCATATTTATCCAACTGCTTGGCAATATTCGCATAGTTGCCACTTCTCTCCGGATTGGTAAAATGCACTGCTACCAGGATATCCTCATCAATCTCTCTGACAGCCTTACTGCCTGCATTGAATAACTTACATTTATTCTCCCATGAAGTCTCACCGCAGATACCGTTATTCGTCTCATTACCAATCTGAACCATACCTACATCAACACCTGCTTTGATGATTTTATTCAGACTTTCTTTGGTGTACTCATACAGGGCATCTTCTTTTTCTGAAATGCTGTAGTCACTCCATGCCTTAGGTGCTTTCTGCTTGCTCGGATCTGCCCAGAAATCAGAATAATGGAAATCAATCAGAACTTTCATTCCAGCTCTGGTAGCGCGTTTTCCCATTGTAATGGCACTTGCTACATCATTATTACCGCCGCCATATCCATTTCCATCAGAATCATAGGGATCATTCCATACCCTGAGTCTGACATAATTCACACCGGCATCTGCCATTACTTCAAAGATATCTGCTTTGTTGCCATCTGTATCATAATATACGACACCGCTCTTCTCATTTGCTAATAAAGAAGATACATCTACGCCTTTTATGAAATCTGCATTCAGATTATCAATTTTTTCCACGTAGATATCTGCTTCTACAGGGTCATCTTCCTCGTTTTCGTCATCTGCATCTGTATACAATACAAGGTTATCCACATCTCCCCAATAACCGGCTGGAAGATCACCAGATAAGGTAATGGTCAGATTACCACCGTCAAAGGTGAAGCTTCCCGTTGTATAGCTGTTCCAGGCATCCCAGCCTTCCGTTTCAATAGAATCAGAACTGCCAAGCACATTTCCGTCTGCGTCTGATGCTGATAATGACAGTCCACAGTCCTTTGCTTCTCCATCTGCATCTATGCTGACATAATAGGTTCCTTCTGCCAGATCTGCGACTTCATAAGTCAGACTTACCGCATTGGTATCACTGTTTCCATTATACAAATGCAGAACCTGTGAATTGTTATTTGTCATCCATTTATCAGTTTTTACTTCCCAGGATGAGCCATTCTCCCATGATGCAAAAGAAATCGTCCAATTATCTGCATTTCCATCTTCGAAATCACCATTATCCAGTTCATGAACATGATACTCTATGCTGTCATCAATGAAAACCGCTCTTGTGACACGTATTTCTTCAACTTCTGTCAGTTCCTCCGTGGTCTCTTCTTCTGTAATTTCTTCTGTGGTTTCTTCGGTAGAAATGTCTTCTTCTGTAGTCGATTCTTCCTCTGATGCTTCTGATTCTGTAGACTCTTCTTCCTGTGTTGTTTTCTCCGCCTCTGATGAAGTATCTTCTGTCACAGATGTTTTCTCTGTCGTGGAATTTTCTTTCATGGAATCTGACGAACTTTCATCTTCAGCCTTGGAATTCTCCTGCTCTTTGCCTTCCTCTACAGAATCTACTGCTTTGGCATCTCCTTCTTCTGCCTCTGCTGCTTCTTCAATCTCAGATTCAGTCTCATACTCATTCTGACTCTGCGCCGACTCCTCCTGTGCATATACATGTGTGCCACCAGTCGTTGTAAACTGCGACATCATCAATGCTGCTGCCATTGACAGAGCGACAATACGTTTTCTGTCTCTTCTTCTCATATACTAACCCTTAACCTTTCCTCCCTGATTGTGCAATCGGTTGCTCATGTTCTTAGTATACTATTGTGCATTTTTATTAACAATGGACAGATAAACGTAATTTCAGTCACTTTTTCATACAAGTTATACAAAAATACTGCGCAACTATATTTTTAGTTGCGCAGTATTTTTATTCTTGTAACAATCCCGTTACGCAAGTTCTACAAATTCATCAATCATATCAGCAAAAGACTTCAGGCTTTCTCTCCAGAAATCCTTACTGGTCAGATCTATTCCTACTACTGCTGCGGTATCTTCCACGCTCATTACAGTCGTAGCATGAAGGAACTTATTATATTTAGGCAGGAACGCCTCCCCTTCCTTCAAATACATGGAATACAGCCCCATGGCTAACATGGCTCCAAATGCATAAGGGAAATTATAATAACTCAATGCTTCTGAATAATAATGTCCTTTGCATGCCCACATATATGGATGCATATATTCAGGATCAAGTCCATCTCCATATGCCTTTTTCTGAGCATCCAGCATCATAGCCTTCAAGTCTTCCGGCATCAGGAATCTGTCTTCACATGCATTGAATACACTGTCTTCAAACAGGAATCTGGAATAAATATCGCAGATTACCTGAGTTGTATTCATCAAGATATTATCCAGCAATGCCAGCTTCTCTTCTCCCGTGGCTTTTGCAATCGCAAGGCAGGTAATGTGTGTCTCGTTAAAAGTAGATGCGGTCTCTGCTACCTGCATCGGATAATCACGATTCAAAATTCTGTGACTGCATGTCTGTGTGCCATGGTATGCGTGTCCCAGCTCATGAGCCAGTGTGTCTACTGCATCGAAGGAACCATTGAAATTTGTCAGGATTCTGCTCTGTCCTGCATGAGAAACCTCACAGCAGAAAGCTCCGCCAACTTTACCTTCTCTTGGATAAAAGTCAATCCATTCCTCATCAAATGCACGCTCCATCATATCTGCCATATCCTTGGAGAACTGTCCAAAACTGTCTAACAGGCACTGCTTTGCCTCTTCCAGCGTATATTTCTTGTCATTCTTACCAAGAGGCGCCAGCATCTCAAACCATGGCAGACCGTTATGATATCCCAGATATTCTGCCTTGGCTCTCATATACTTGTGGAATACCGGTAAATATTCCTGCATAGCCCCAAACATGGCATCCAGGGTCTCACGCTTCATGTTAGACTGGTCTAACGTCATTGTCAGCGCTGAATCATAACCTCTCTCCTGCGCCAGCATACGCACCTGACTCTTGATATTATTAAGTGCATACGCAATGGAACCTTCAATCTTTGCATAAGAAGCAAGCTCTGCTTCATAGGCTTTCTTACGAACTGCTCCATCTGGATTATTCGCAAGATTTCTGACTGCCGGCAAAGTAATCTGTTCTCCATCATAATCTACCTTCAAAGTAGATGTCAGATAGTCAAACAGTCTGCTCCATGCATTACCGCCGGACAGATTCATCTTGGAAATCATGGCTTCCATCTCATCTGAGAAAAGATGTACTGCATTTTTCTTCGTATTTCTCAGTAAAAAGGCATACTCTGTCAGGAGCGGATGTGCTGCGATACATGCTTCAAGATCTGCTACTCCTGCTATATACTTATCCATGGCTGACTGTGCCTTGGCTGTAGATGCATTGATCTTATCCAGTCTGCCGATATAATCCAGGGTTTTACCATCCGTTGTATCCACTGAATTGCGAAGTCCCAGGTACTCATTCAATTTAAAAAGCACCTTGGCATACGCTTCCTTTGCTTCCAGTACAGTTACAAGTCCCTGCACATCATCCTGCTCTCTTGCCTGCTCCAATGCAGTCTCCAGCGCCTGTGCATTCTTCTGCAAAAGCTCAAAATCTTCTGCAAATGCCGGATCTTCATATCCTTTATAATATACTTCTAATGACCACTCTGTGTTCATAACTCATAAACCGCCTTTCTGTTTCTGTCTCTTACCCAGTGTATCATGTCCTTATGTACGTGTCAAAGAAAGCGTCTCCTTCACTGAGTATTTTCGATTTTTCTGCGGATTTTTAACATTTGTTTGTCAATTTTGCGAATCGACTTTGAGCATTTTAGGAATTCTTCTTCACATTCTTCTATATTAAGATTATTGGTCTTGTATACAAAATGATGCTCAATGTCTGACCAGAAATCCATTGCCTGTGTCCTTATCTGTGTCTCCACCTTGACCATCTGCTCTCCTACCGGTACTTTCATGATCAGATGCAGGCTCTGATATCCACTTGCCTTGGGCTTTTTCACATAATCCTTCACCTTAATGAACTCATATCCTGGTGTCGCTCTCAGCATCTCCATGACCTGATACATATCATCCAGAAAATAGCACACAGCCCGTACTCCGGCGATATCATTCAGTTTTTCGGCTGCAAGTTCCTCATCGGCAGCATAACCCTTATCCAGCATTTTATTAAGACAGCTATCGGGTGTTTTCACCCTCCAGGTAATCTCCTTTATACAAATCCAGCCCCTCTGATTTGACATTTCTTCATTAATTACCTGAAGTCTTTTCTGTACCTGCATGCATGCCTTCTCGTACGGCTCCCTGCGTGACTGCTTCCCCCACTCCTCTATAAATTTTGCATATGTATCTATAAGCATTTTCAAAAAATCATCCCCCTCTCTTGCGCTCATTATACCACATAACTTCATAGTTATATGTAAATTCTATGTACAATTTATGTAAAAGCATTGGTTCCTGTGTAACGAATTTTTACATTTGAGTACGAGTTTTTACATTTGGCTTGCTTCTCTCGCCTGCTTCATGCATAATGGCAATCGTTACTGTGCACCGTAACCTATTGTCTGCTGAAAGCTCTACGTATTTCAAAAAACATTGTGAAAAGCCATAAAATATCTTATAATATTATTATCAAAAACGCTTTCAGCAGACATATCATTACAACGGAGGAATTTATGCAGGAAAGCGTTACTATTAACAGAACTTACAAAGACCGAT
>CAVBMG010000121.1:0-7591 GCA_963596435.1 Agathobacter sp. | reverse complement strand
CTTAGGGAGTGATGTTTAGTGTTTCTTAGAACAAAGATCAAATGCTTGCAAGCCAAGGCGCAATTGTTTGAGCCCGCAGGGCGAGTTTTGCGCTCGGCTTGTACTCTAAGCATTTGAGATGCAGTTCTTAGAAACTCTTACATCATGTACGTGGCGAATGAACCGAACTGCCAGACCAGCGGCGTGACTAGAATTTCTTCCTTAAACTGCAATTTAACTTTCCATCAATTTAATTGCTTCATCAACAGATACACATGCAGCAAATCTATTTGGCCACATCATATCATTGTAATATTTATAGGTCATTTCTCCAGTCATATAATCGTTGTCAAACGTTGAATTTGCCCCTTGTGGAACAATAACTTTATAGCCTCTTTCAAAAGCAGATTTCACAGTTGCGTCTATACAGAAGTTTGTCTGGAGTCCGACTATCATTAATGTATTATCATCTTTAACATAATCTGCAAAATCCCTATTTCCAAAACAACTATTGATATTTTTAATAAATATCTTTTCTTTATCCTTTGGACTTACTTGTTCTGCAATTTCAAAGTCTTCATCACCAATCGAAAACCCCGTTCCTGGTCCATCATCATGTTGAAAATAGATAACCTCTATTTGATTATCCCTGGCTGCATTTATGATTCTTGTAGTATTATCAATAAATGCTTCAAAATTAAAAAGGCGACTATCTGTAATTCCTTTTTGTATATCTATGACAAGTAATTTCATTCGTTTCTCCTTTGCACAACGATAATTATATCCACCATTCTGGTGTTAGTTCTCCAAGAGTTACTATTTTGCCTTTTTCATAATCCATCATGATTTCAATATTTCTATATGTATCGGGCATTAACTGTGTCATAAATTCGCGGCAGGCTCCGCATGGTGGAATTGCTTTGCCCTTGCTGTTAATAGCAATAACCCGCTTTATAGCATCTTCTCCATTGGTAATCATGTTGAAAGTAGCATTACGTTCGGCACACACTCCTAAAGTACAGGCGGTATCTATGCAGACTCCAACATAAATTTTGCCTGATACGGACTCGATAGCAGCGGCAACGCCACCTGCTTCAATGATTTTTGATACTTCACGTGGATTTAAGACCTTTTTGGCTGCGCAATACAATTCATTCCATTTCTCATCCATAATAGTTTCTCCCACAATATTTTTTTAATTTTATATTATCGTATTTGATATTTCAAAACAATAGTAGTTGTAACTTTTTCATAGTAGTTCATTCATTTACTTCTGCCTGTGCATATGCTAAAATAATATGTGTTAGCAATAACTAACTACAACTAAGAAGAGAGGGGATTTGATTGCAATGAAAAAAGGTGAATTTAATCCGATAGGGATATCAGATCAGCTAGACTGGCAAAGAATAAGGAAGCTGCTTTCGATTGGACTGGTAGCATCTATTGTGATGCTGATTGGTGATATGCTGATCGGATGGGGTGTACAGGATGAGAGTCTGACTGGAGCAGCCAGAATGTTCTCAGCTTACAGGGAAGCGGGTAATACCAGACTGTTCTGGTCGGCTTTGCTTGGAATGCTGGGGATGTGGATCGAGGGATTAAGTTATTTTGGAATATATCGTCTGATGGCGCAGGCATCGCCGAAGCATGCACACCAGTATAGAACGGGAATCATAGGATATATCGTCTTTGGACCATGTGGCTTTCATGTGCCGGTCTGTATGGCGATGTTCGTATACCGGAGTCTGACTCAGGCAGGGGCAGATAACATTGCACAGACTATGACGCAGTTTGCGAAGTATTTCATTTTGCCGTCTTTTCTCCTGTTCTGGGTATTCTTTATCATTCTGGAATGGGCGCAGATATCCGCATTTGCCAAAGGAATGACACCATATCCGAAATGGTGCTGGATTTTCTCTTTGCCGATTGGAATGATGATTGCGAAAATGCTCAATATTTTTGGCAATCATGCCTGGGTCAATGCCATTGACTGTGGGTGGATATCTGTAGGTAATCTGTGGATGTTTGGCGGTTTGCTGATTATGATGAGAAAAGTATGTAAAAAAGAAGCATAACATATTGACACTAAACCTTACTTCAATGTTATGATAAAAGACAGTTCTTAATTCATAAATGAGGAGAAAAGGTATGGCAAGAGAGAATAAAGGTGTTTTGAAAAATAATCTGTTTTTATACCTGACAGAATTCTTTGCGGGAATGTCAGTTATGGCAGTGGAACTGGGAGCGAGCAGGCTGTTGGCTCCGTATTTCAGTTCATCACAGATTGTATGGACTATTATTATAGGAACCATTATGATTGCGATGGCGTTAGGTAATATATATGGTGGTAAGACCGCAGATAAGTTCCAGGACCCGGACAAGTTGTATGGCAGAATCATAATAGCAGCAATCTGGATTGCATTGATTCCTGTTGTGGGTAAGTACATTATCCTTGGAATATCGGCGTTGCTCGTTTTTACAGTAAGCAACAATTTCCTGATTATTGCTGCCTTTTGCGCATGCATGGTGATCTTTGTATTCCCGCTGTTCTTACTGGGAACGGTCACACCGTCTCTGGTAAAATTCTCAGTAGATAATCTGGATGACAATGGAAAAACAGTAGGTACGTTGGGGGCATTTAACACCATCGGCAGCATTATTGGTACATTTGTTCCTACCTTTGTGACAATACCGGCAGTGGGAACTTCTATTACTTTCCTGATTTTTGCAGGAATTCTGCTCGTACTTTCAGCAGTGTATTTTATCAGTGTGCATACAGGCACAAAGAAAATCGCAGTATCAGCAGTAATCTTTGTAATCTGCTGTGGACTTGGATATTCGGATTCCTTTGCATTTTGGGAAAAGGATCTGACTTATGAAGGTGAATCTGTCTATAATTATTTACAGGTATCAGAAGATGACAGAGAAGTAGTATTATCCACGAATGTATTATTCGGTGTGCAGTCTGTCTATATGAAGCAGGACAGATTGACAGGAATGTATTACGATTACGCCATGGCAGCACCGCTGATGGTGGAAGATAAGGATATCTCCGATATGGATGTGCTGATTCTTGGAATGGGTACAGGAACTTATGCGACACAGTGCAGAAAATATCTTGGTGATATGAATGTTGAGGGCGTAGAG
The DNA here is from genome assembly GCA_963596435.1 of Agathobacter sp. Taxonomy (GTDB): domain Bacteria; phylum Bacillota; class Clostridia; order Lachnospirales; family Lachnospiraceae; genus COE1. The sequence continues at coordinate 4,465 of CAVBMG010000121.1, read as the reverse complement.
ATTGATGAGAAAATCACACAGCTTTCCAGACAGTATTTTTCACTGCCGGAGGATATTCAGGTCACAACCTATGATGGCAGGGCTTTTCTCAATTCTTCCGACCAGAAGTATGATGTGATTATGGTCGATGCATATCAGGATATCACGATTCCTTTTCAGATGTCATCTACAGAGTTCTTCACACTTGTGAAGCAGCACCTCAATGAGGGTGGAGTCATGGTTGTTAATATGAACATGCGCGGTAGCAAAGAGGGTAACATCAATCAGTATCTTTCAGATACAATCGGTAGCGTATTCAATACTGTGTATACAGTGGATGTGGCAGGTTCTACGAACAGAGAGTTGTTTGCCTCAGATAATGCCAACATCATCAATGCACTTACAGAGCATGCAGGTAAATTGGAAAATGCAGAGTTTCAGAACATGATGAATGTTGTGGCGGCAAACAGCACAGAGTATGTGAGTGGTGACTATATCCTGACAGATGACAAAGCACCGGTAGAGCTGCTGGGTATGCAGGTGATTGACGAACTCATCAAGGATGAAGTGGCATATTATAAAGGAATATACGACAGAGAAGGAATCAGGGGATTGTTAAATTCCATATAAAATATCGTTGTATGGGGGAAGTGCAGAATGGAAAATAAAGTGGTTATTTATCCAATTCCACAGGATGCAGTACGTCAGAGGGATTATGTAGTCAGGATTCGTCCTTTAGGGGAAGAACAGTGGCAGGAAGTAGGCTGTTATCAGGTTAAAGTGGACATGCATGATGTCAGATATGCGTCCATGGCGTATTTTGACTTCGAGGGTGCAGTAGAAGTAGAAATAACATTCACAAAATTTTACACGGTATATAAGGTAGATATCAGACCGTTATCACAGAAGATTGTTCCTGTGATAGAGCCTAAGCGTGTCAGCTTCATACTGGATCATCCGGCGAATCTGTCAGTTGAGTTTAATGAAGAACGTTTTCACAATCTGCATTTGTTTGCGGGCACAATTGAAGAAAAGCCAGACAAGCACGAAAATAATGTACTCGTAATAAAAGGGAGCTCTAATCGTGGTGAGAGCGTTGGTGACAATCTGAATCAGGTAATCAAAAACATGCCAGAAGGAAGAATGGTGTATATTGAGGCTGGGATTCATTATGTGACGGAGTGTCTTTGGCATCTGCCCTCGCACACAAAGCTCTATCTGGAAGGCGGAGCAATCTTAAAAGGCGCTCTGGTATGTGAACACGCAGAGGACATTCATATTTGTGGCAGAGGAATCATTGAACTGGCTGACTTTGACCGGTTCGGCGGGGTGAACGGTATTCGTCTGAGTCATAGCCGTAATGTGACTGTGGAAAATCTGATCTTTATCAATCCTCCGCACTATACGGTCTTTCTGGGAGACTGCGAAGATGTAGTCATCCGGGATATAAAGACATTCAGTTGTGAGGGCTGGAGTGATGGCGTTGATATGATGAGCTGTAGAAATGTTCTTGTAGATGGTGGATTCCTGCGCACTTCAGATGATTGTATAGCCATCTATGGCAGCAGATGGGATAACCGGGGAAACAGTAGGAATATAACAGTCAGAAATCTCAGCGTGTGGGCAGATGTGGCACATCCATTGATGATAGGAACGCATGGCGCGCATGAAGAAAACGGGGATGTAATCGAGGATATTTATTTTGAGAATATTGATATACTTGAACACCATGAATTTCAGCCGGAGTATCTTGGCGCAATGTGTATTAACGCCGGAGATAAAAATGTGGTTCGCAACGTGAATTATTCCAATATCAGGATAGAGCCTTTTGCTCATGGCAAGGTGCTGGACATCCAGGTGAAACAGAATAAGGATTATAATCCTGCACCGGGCAGACTGATTTCGGGGGTACACCTGGAGCAGATATATGTGACCTCAGGTCCAGGAGAAGAAACCTCCTGCATAAGTGGCTATGATGAGCAGAATCATGTGGAAAATATTGAGATCAAAGACTTTTTCCGCGATGGTGTTCGCGTGGAGAACTTGGAGCAGGCTAATATTGCAGTAGGAAAATATGCAAAGAATGTTGTACTTGACTAACTGTATGTAAGGGTGTACACTTACGCTAAATAAAATGTATTCACGGAGGATTTTGCATGTTAATTGTAGTTGTAATGGAGAAAATGGCAAAATAAATATTGCAATGGCGGTTTTTAGCTTACGCTAGAAGTCTGTCCATTTGTTGACAGTGCGGATTGTCAGCATTTTCACCTTACAATTGCTTCATATTGTGGTATATCGTTCCATAGATAATATAGGCATGGCTGTATGGTCATGCCATTTTTATATCTTTTGGGGCTTATAATAGATTTACAGGACCATAGTATCTGATTGCATCAGGGTACTTATGGTCTTTTTCTATTGATCAGACAATGGTAAGGGCACGAATTGTATTGATTTGATAATGCAACACAGACACACTCTCGTTACGTGACTATTTATGCATGTATTAAATCAATACAATTCTGTATCTATACTAGTTTGTTTCGTAATTGATAATTGTTGATTAAAGAAAGGTTTGGAATAGAAATGAATATAGAAAAGCAGATAGAATTTGACAAGATTAAGGATATGTGGGCTGATTTGGCAGTTACGGATGCAGCCCGGGAGAAGATCAGAGGGGTATCTATATACTTATCGGAGCAGGAATTGAAGAAACAGCTCAGAGATACGACGGATGCAAGGCATCTGATTGATAAGCTGGGAACGCCGCCGCTACAGAATGTTACAGAAATGAGAGAGATTTTGCTGGTAGCAGAAAAGGGAGATTGCCTGACACCCTATCAGTTAGAGAGGATAGAGAAAGTCCTGGTTGCGGTGAAGAGGTTAAAAGATTATCTGGAAAAGGGCAGAATGTATGATAATTCTCTGGCTTTTTATGATGAAAATCTGGACGCGGTATCAGAATTGCGGGAAGAGATCAGCAATACGATCAGAAATGAGATGGTGGATGACTATGCTTCCAAAGAATTAAGGCAGATACGAAGTGACATTCTCAAATGCGAAGAACAGATGAAGCAAAAGGCAGAGCAGGTCATGCATTCCCATAAAGAATGTATGGCAGATAATTACTGTACTTTCAGGAATGGGCGCGTGTGTATTCCAGTCAAAAAAGAATATAAATTCAAGATATCGGGCAGCGTGATCGACAAGTCGGCTACGGGGAATACGCTGTTTATCGAACCGACCAGTGTAGCCAGATATTATGAGGAATTGCAGTTACTTAGAATCAGTGAAGAGAACGAAGTGTACCGCATCCTGTATACATTATCGGCTATGGTAATGTCTGCCCTGCCTGCATTGCAGGAGAATTTGACGATGATCGAGAAGCTGGACTTCATTTTATCAAAAGGCAAACTGAGCATAGATATGGATGCAGTAGAGCCGACTATGAATACGGAGCGCAGAATCACGTTGACAGAAGCCAGACATCCATTGATGGATAAAAAAGTTGCAGTGCCTTTGCAGTTTGAAATAGGAACTAAGCAGCGAGGTATCGTAATAACAGGTCCGAACACTGGTGGCAAAACCGTTGCAATCAAGACCGTCATGCTAAATTGTATGATGGCGCAGTGTGGTCTGCATGTTACCTGTCAAAAGGCAGATATTTGCATGAACAGCTCGTATCTTTGCGATATTGGGGATGGACAGAACCTGTCCGAAAATCTCTCGACTTTTTCAGCGCATATTACAAATGTACTGAATGTGCTGCGTGAGGTAAACAGGGACAGCTTCGTGATTCTGGATGAGCTTGGTTCCGGTACAGACCCGACAGAAGGCATGGGAATCGCGATTGCCATTTTGGAAGAACTCAGGAAAAGTGAGGCACTCTTTCTGGTAACGACCCATTATCCGGAAGTGAAAGAATATGCCGCCCATACAAAGGATATTGAGAATGCGAGAATGGCTTTTGACAAGGAAACACTAAGCCCCACCTATCAAATGATAATAGGAGAAGCCGGTGAAAGCTGTGCCTTCTATATCGCAGACAGACTGGGAATGCCAAATGAAATGTTAAAGACAGCGATTCAGGCTGCATATGGAGAAAAGGCAGTAGCATCTTATAGTTTCCAGAGTCATAATGAAGAATTGACAAAGACATGCAGACCCCGTATTGACAAGGTGAAGAGTCAGGGGAAAAATACGGATCTCAGTACCAAATATCGAATCGGTGACAGTGTGATGGTCTACCCTGAGAAAAAGATAGGGATTGTATGCGCACCAATCAATGAAAAAGGTATACTGAGAGTGCAGTTGCCGAATAAGAAGATATGGATTAACCATAAGAGAGTAAAACTCCAGGTGGCAGCAACCGAACTTTACCCGGAAGACTATGATTTCTCCATTGTATTTGATACGGTAGAAAATAGGAAGAAACGGCATGATATGCAGAGAAAGTATACGGAGGAGGTTATTGAGACAGAGG
>CAVBMG010000120.1:0-7690 GCA_963596435.1 Agathobacter sp. | reverse complement strand
ATTTATATCTATCCTTATATCTATACCACAGGATTCTTGGCAAATTCCTCAAATTGCTCTCTGGAGCGGCGGAAAGCCTCCATCATCTTAGGTGAAAATACACCACATTCTCCATTCACGATCATTCTGAATGCATCTTCCGGTGTGAACTTATCCTTATAACAATGTTCACTGGTAAGTGCATCATATACATCTGCTACGGAAACAAGCTGTGCTGAAATAGGAATATCATCACCCTTTAAGCCATCAGGATAGCCTTTTCCATCATATCTCTCATGATGAGAACGTACGATTTCATAGCTTATCTGCTTGGCTACCGGATTCCAGTCCATCTTCATGGAATCCAGGATCTCACAACCTCTCAGTGTATGGGATTTCATATATTCGAACTCATCCTTGGTCAGTCTGCCCGGTTTCATCAGAATACTGTCAGGAATTGCGATTTTACCGATATCATGGAGTGAACTTGCCGCAACAATGGCATCAATCTTCTCTCTGGTCAATCCATACTCCGGATACATGATACTGAAATTCTCAGCAAGAATCTTGGTAAATCCCTTCACTCTCTGAATATGTTCTCCACTTTCCAGACTACGGTATTCAACGATAGAACCCATCATATCAATGATATCCTGGTTCTTCTTCTCCAGCTTCTCTGCCTGATTCATCAGTGTCTGATAAGCTTTTCGCAGAACTGCTGTCTGTTCCTGTACTTTCTCTTCAAGCTGGTTCTTGTAAGTATAATGGTTGACCATATTCTCTACTCTCTTTTTGACCAGCACGGTATGAAACGGTTTACCGATAAAATCAGATACTCCCATTTCAAAACATTTCTTCTCATTCTGTACACTGCTCTCACCACTGATAACAAGTACAGGGATTCTGTCCAGATATTTCTTGCGCTGCATCTCCTGCAACACTTCAAATCCATCCATTTCCGGCATATTCAGGTCCAACAGAATTGCTGCTATTTCCTTGCTTCTGGCATCTATCAGATCTAACGCACCGCGACCGTTATCCGCCTCCAGAATCTCGTATTCATCCCCCAGAATCTCTATCAGGATCTCCCTGTTCATCTGGGCATCATCAACTATAAGTACCTTTTTTTTCATTTTCTGCATTCCTTTTTCCTTCTAGATATTCCTGTAGACAAATACAGCATTATCTTTCTTCTTCATTGTGACACCCGATATCGTTCTTGCAGCATTCCACCGGGCACCATTTACCGTAACCTGCACGCCCTGGTATACCTTACCACGTGCAACTACTTTCACATTCTGATTCTTCTTTTCTTCAACCTCAAGGGCTTCTCTATCCTGTACCAGTTCTTCCAGTTCTTTATTCTTGGTATAGATTGCATCCTCAATCTTCAGATACAGCGGATTCTCATTTCTTACCTCCGGTGTATACTTTCTCTGATAGTCCTGATATGCATTATTCAGCAGGAAAAGCTCTCTTTCAATGGAATTTTTTCTCTGCTCCATTGCTTTTCTCTTCTGATAGAACTCTTCTTCTCTTCCTATTGTGATCTTTGTAGGAACTGCTGCCTCATTGCCAAATTCATGGGAGCTGATGCCTTTTGCCGCATAGGCTGTACCACCGGCTATCATACCGATATTACCTGCGATTTCAATATTGCCTTCTGCATACAAAGCACTGTTAAGACAATAGTTTGCCTTAATGTCTCTGCCTGCTCTTACTCTGACATTTTCAAAGAAATTGCCCATTACATCATTACCAGCCTTGATGTAGCCTTTACCACCTGCATTGTTGCCTTTTTTCAGGATGATGTCTCCACCGGCTTCCAGCAACGCAGCCTCGGTAAAGCCTTCCACCAGAATATCCTTAGTGGCTTTTACCACAACTCCTTCGCCAATCGTACCTCTGACCAGCACAGAACCATTGAAGGATACATTACCGGATGCGCTGTTCAGATCGTCCACCACAATCATATCGGTAATTTCTATCTTACCGTCTTTATAATCAATCTTGCCATCCGTATCAGCTACATATGTCTTCTGATCCGGTAAAAGGCGGAAACCTTTACCTGTAATCGGCGGAAGCTCTGCGCCCTTCAATCCTGGAATGGATTCTCCTGTCACTCTGCTTCCACTCATGCCTTCTGTTGCAGCATGGTAATAGGCAATCTTCTGTTCCTTCTGCACCACTTCAAACCATTTGACATTCTTATAGTCTACAGAACCATCCGCAAGAAGCTTTGGTTTCTTCTTGACATCTCTTTCAAAGAAATATTCATACCATGCATCCTCGCCCTTTGTCGGAAGCTTTCCTTTGGCAACTGTCACAATCGCATCAGATGAACCGTTTTTCTCCAGTTCATCCAGTACATCATAATCAATTCCATAGGTGACTCCTTTTTCCTGTAAAGCAGCCAGTATATGATTCTTGCTGACCCTGGAATCTTTTTCTGAAAGAATGATATAAGCTTCCATATCTTCTTCATCTGTCATCAGGCAGAAATCATAGTATTCCTTCTTCTCTTCCTCATTGATCTCGCCCATTTCCGTGCAGCTTGCAACCAGTTGCAGTCTGCGCTTCTCCATTTCCTTGCTGGTATACATCAGGCTTGCATAGGAATCTACTTCTATGCCTGCCTCCATACCAAGACGGATCTCTCTCATCTGCTGCCAGGAGAAGAGGCTGTTCTGATATTTGGCTACATCCAAACGCTTCTCCAAGCCAAGACGAATCTCTCTCATCTGCTGCCAGTTCATGCGCAGATCCGCATACATGGATACATCCAGCTGCTGTTCCAGACCAAGTGCAATTTCATGGATAGCAGAACCTCTATGTGCAATCTGCAGGTAAGGATCAATATCCAGTCCCTTGCAAAGCGCCTGTCTTATCTCCAGGAGCTGTTCTTCCGAATATCCAGCCTGGATATATTTTGAAATATCAATTCCTTCTGTTGCAGCTAATCTGTATTCTTTTAAAACTCCTGCGGACAGATTCTTCTTATCTGACAGATCCAGTCCACTCTCCAGACCCTCTCTGATCTGCCGCATGACATCAAATGCAATTCCAGGATCTGCATATTTTGTTACGTCAATTTTATCCTCCAGACCTCTACGAATCTCTTCCATCTGGAACCAGTCATATTCGGGAGATGCATAATAAGACACATCCAGCTTCTCTACAAGTCCAAGACGAATCTCACGCATCTGAATTGCCAGATATTCAGGCTTGGCGTATGTCTCCACATTGACTCCCGACAAAATACCTTCTTCTATTTCCTGTTTCTGATCATCCGTAAATTCTGTAGAATTGATATAATTATTCCAACTCAATTCGACTCATCCTCCGTTACCATTCTGTTAATAATTCCTGTTACTCTTATGTATTCTTCCTCTACTTCTTTGTAGAGCTCGTCACTGCCTGCTATCTCTCTGCCGCGTAATTTCTCAGTAAGGGCTGAGCTTACTTCATACAGCTTCTGAAATCCCAGGTTCATGCAGATACCCTTTAAGGAATGTGCTGCCCTGAAAGCGCTCTCTCCATCCTGCTTGCGCAGTGCCTCCTGCAGATTGGAGAAGCTCGGCTCATTTAAGAATTTCACTACAAAACGCTTTATGATCGCATCATTTTCCAGCCTTTCATATACTTCCTCATAATCTGATCCCATTAATTCGTAACATTCTCTGATTGTCATTTTCTCTATCTCCTTTTTCTTACTTTGCCTTATCTTCCAGCCATTGCACCATAATATCCAGCACTTGTGAAAGGATTACAGGCTTGCCCAAATGTCCATCCATTCCGGCATTGATCGCCTGGTTGTAATCCTGTGTAAACACATCCGCTGTCAGCGCAATAATCGGTACTCTGTGTTTTAAACTGTGTTTATCTTCGTACTGTCTGATTGCTCTGGACGCCTCATACCCATTCATAACGGGCATCTGTATATCCATGAACACCATATCATAATATCCTTCTTCGTGATTCCTAATCTGTTCTACTGCCTCCCGGCCATTGTATGCCTCCTCCATCCTTACGCCGGTATCTATCAGCAGTTCTTCAAATATCTCCCGATTCAGGTCATTATCCTCTACAATTAATACTCTTCTATTTCTAAAGCGGTTCCAGCACTCCTCTATTGTCAGCTTGCGCTTGTTTACAGCTGACTGTTTGTCATATTCTGCCGGTCGCAGTCTCAGAATGACTTCAAAGGTAGAACCCTCGCCTTTTGTACTGCTTACCTGTATGCTTCCATTCATCATTTCCACAAGTTCTTTGGTGATTGCAAGTCCCAATCCCGTTCCACGCATTTTATTCACAGCTTCTGTGTATTCTCTGGAAAAAGGTGTAAACACCTTCTTTAGAAATTCCCTGCTCATACCGATTCCACCATCTCTGACAACAATCCTGTATGTCCAGGAGCCTTTCACCACTTCATCCAGCTTCTCTGCGGTAAAATGAATCCACTTACCTTCCGGTGTATACTTCACAGCATTTGACATCAGATTCAATACAATCTCACTGATACGCACGGTATCTCCATACACCATTTCCTGCGGCAGTCTGTCCATATCAATGGTACGCTCAATGTTTTTATCATTTACACTGCCCTGGGTCATTTCCACGATATCCTGCAACAGATTCTTCAAAGAGATAGGCTTCTCATCCAGTTCCATCTTTCCACTTTCAATCTTGGACATATCCAGTACTTCATTGATCAATTCCAGAAGATGTGTGGAAGCCTGCTCGATTTTATTCATACAGTCTCTGACCTTCTCTGTATCATCAATGTGCTTCTGCGCAATCTGTGTCATACCTATGATTGCATTCATCGGTGTGCGGATATCATGGGACATATTGGAAAGAAATTCACTTTTTGCCTTACTGGCTGATTCTGCCTTTTTATGTGCAGATTCCAGTGCTTCCTTCATCTGCAGCCGCTGTCTTTTATTACTGTCAATATCACTGATTGCCAGTACCAGTATCTGTGGAGCACCACCTTTTAACTCCGCAGTTATGAACTGTGTTCGTATCCAGTGCCAGTCATGTTCTCCTTTAAGCCTCAGCTCCATTTCAAAATTACCGCCAGAAGCATACAGTCGCTCTGCAAAGGTTCCATAATCCACCAGTCGGTTCATTTTCAGATAATCTTCCGGATGCACCTGTTTACTGCTGAAGCTGTTGATAAATTCCCTGAAACTGCCTTCTTTGGCATTTCGCAGAAGATAGCTGTCTGCATTATAGACAAACTGTATCTCGTCTATGTCCAGTCGAATCCTTGCAAGCAGAAGCGTAGACTTAGCCAGCGCCGTCAGCACCTGTGTCCGCTCCTGTCCCAGTTCCTGAATATCTTCCAGAAGCCAGGTCTGTCTCTCTTCCTCTTCCTGAGGAACCTCAAGGGTCTTCAACCGCTCTGTCTTATCCTGTTCCGGCGCATTGATGAACATATGATCTGTCTCATAATAAACCGAAATCCTGCCGGCACTACAGATATATTCCAGTTCCTCGAACAACTCGCTGTCAGTTCGGATCATTTCTACAAGGTCTGGATTATACAGATACCCAGAGCCGAGTTCCAGTTCACCAACAAATTCCTGCATGCTCTTAGCCTTATTATAGATTCTGCCGATCTGATCTGTTGCTGCATCCATACAGTCGCATATCCTGATCAGATCAATATAGAATCTGGCTGGTGACGCAGTATTATCAAAGCCCTCCGGGTATCCACTTCTGCCATCGTAGGATTTATGATGTCCCAGCGCTACATCGCATATAATGTCATCATATTTTACCTGCTTTAATATCTCATAACCGATACGCGGATGCTTATGTATTTTCTCATGTTCACTCTCTTCCAACCGTCTGCTCTGCAATGCGATCAGATCTGCATAGTCAGACTTACCAATATCATACAGTAAGGCGGCTTCCCCCAGAAGCTTCTCGAATTCTTCTCTTTTCTCCAATACATCTATTACGTCTTTCGTTCCAAGCATGCCTACCATCAATGCAGGCTTCTTGTCAAACACCTTGCGCAGCATTGTCATCGCCAGTCTCTTCACCATAGATACATGTATTGTAGATGTTTCATCTCTGTTTATTAAAATACTCAAGAAGAAATGAATATTAATATTATCTGTTCCCAGATGAGTTGCCAGCGTAAGCAACGACTGCTTTAACGGTCCATTAATAAAAACAGCGCTTTCACTTCTTCATATAACTGTTCATGCTCGCGCAGTCCCCTTGCCGTTACCAGGTTTGGAATCTGATACATATTGACCTGGAAATACCTGCTGTCCTCGAAGTTCTCCTCCGGGTTCATCTGATCATGTTCCAGTATATAATCGCAATAATCCCTTATCTTCCGTACATACTCATATATATCTATCTTTTCATTATAAAAAAGTGCTTTCCAGTAATTACAATAGACTTCATCCAGCATTTCATACGGATTATCACACTGTGACAGCTTGTCCTGATAAATCTTCTCTATCACCGCCGTAGAGCGCTCCAGCATCTGTGGGCTTACATCTCCCTCTTTCTCACTGCCACAGAGCCAATTGCCGTATACATCATAGGATAACTCCTCTTTCAAGTCATCCAGATCATATTTATCACCATCTAATGCTCTTACCTTTGGGTCATCATATACAGCCATTGCCCGGTCAACCTGTCTGAGCAATGCGGTCTGATATATGTCATTATCTGATCCACCAACCATGAATTCATCCCGGTTGTTGACCATAACAATTGCGTAATTATAAAAAGAAAACAGGATTCTTCTACGTATACTCCAGCTGTCAATCTGAAAATACCGTTGAAACTCCCTGCGTTCCATATCAAAATATGCCAAACTGCGTTCAGCATCCTCTCTATCACTATATCTGCTATAAAAATTACCCAGCATATGCGTGACCTTGATCCATTTATCACGCTCTCCGCTCTCTTTATAATAATTCTGTAAAACCTCTCCCATACTGATACATACAAGTCTGTCACAGTATCCCTGTTCACACAATGCCATCAACTGTCTGCAGAATTCATCTGCAATTTCAGGTGTCATTCTGCTCTTCTGCTCCAAAAAAGGACGCAAATACAGGTTAAGCATTGCCTCATTTTCAATATATATCATTCTCAAGCCTTTGGACTTCGCACGTAAATTATCTATCCAGCCTTCCTGATCCTCTGCTTTCAATAACGAATCATTCAGCGCCTGCTCATGATCTATATTCCTTTTGTACTTTTCAAAAAATTCCGTAACGTTATCTTTTGAAATCATCTTAGCCCTCTCTGTTTAGACTACTTTTAATCTAAATTGTATTTTGACAGAATATTCCTTATTATATGTATCTAATATCACTATATTCATTCTATTTCAATACGTCAATGATTTCATTACTAACTGGTCTTAAATATCTGATATTGGAAAAAGACACTGGGGCTTCATATGGCTTCGCTGTTGAATATCTCTCAATCTCAAAATCAGGACGAGTTTTTACATTTGAGTACGAGTTTTTACATTTGGCTTGCTTCTCTCTCCTGCTTCATGCATAATGGCAATCGTCTGCTGAAAGCCACCACATATCTCAAAAAGCATTGTGAAAAGCTGTAAAGTATCTTATAATACTATTATCAAAAGACGCTTTCAGCAGACATATCATTACAACGGAGGAATTTATGCAGGAAAGCGTTACTATTAACAGAACTTACAAAGACCGAT
>CAVBMG010000119.1:0-7962 GCA_963596435.1 Agathobacter sp. | reverse complement strand
GTAGATCCAGTGTACTTCCTTATAGTAGCCCTTGGCGCTTGTGGACAGGAATCCTGAGAAGGAATCTCCGACTACCAGCGCTACCTCATCTCTGTACTGCGCCTTATCTGCGGTATCTGCATCAAATACATAGGTCGTATCGATATTGTACTTGTCTGCTACACCGCCGATGACTGCCAGATCACCAGCCAGATCATAGGATGTTATGTCAAAAGACACAGAATTCAGGTCTTTTGCCTCTACGCCATATGCCTCGTGCATCAGCTGCTGCATTCCTACGAAAGCACCCTTCTGATTCCAGTGTGTATCTGTCTGATAGTAGATCTGTCCCTCTGCCTTGGCATCCAGCAGCGCCTGCTTCGGATATACATAGACCAGATCTGTGTTATCCCAGATATAATTTGCCAGCTGTTCTGCTCTGGAGACTTCATCTACTCTTGCCACCGTATCCGGCATATACTCTTCGTAGATGATCTCCTTGTTGGGAAGTGCTGTCACATAGAAATCCACGCCCAATGCATTAAATCCATCTCTCATGCTCACCAGATTGGCTGCAATCGCTGCCAGCTCTTCATCTGTGAAATGATTGATACCCATATAGTCCCACAGAGGATGTCCATCCAGTTCTGTCTTATAGAAAAGCCAGTTGTTCTTACCAAGTAATACCTGGGTAGATTCCATATAAGTACCACCTGTAAGCAGAGAGGTCAGCTCAGAGTTGAAAGCAATCAGCTTATTTCTCGCACATAATCTCTCTGTAAAGCTGTTCAAAGTATTCTGCAATGCAGTAAACCATGGTGTTTTGACCGGTTCTGTTGTCTGCTCCCCTGCGCTCTCTGTGGAGCCCTCTGTATTATCTCCGTGGCTGCCACCCTGCATCGTACCATTTTTATCCAAAAGATTCTGCTGTTCTTCGGTAAGGGTCTCTTCCTGTGACTGTGGCAGGAAGCCCCTGACTACCGTAACAATAGGCAGAGTAAAAATAAATAACATGAAAATAACTGCTATCCATTTATCACGATTCTTCATAGCCTGTGTCCATACCCTTTCCTAGAAATTAAAATAAATGAACGGATTGTAAGCATTGTTGCTGATAAAGGAAACCGACACCACAAGAATGACCACAATACCGACTGCATATGCGATATTCCAAGCCTTATATTTACCAAGCTTCTCATCAATCCTTGGCATGATCGGTGCACATCCTATCAGGGCAAAGACAAACCAGATCCAGTTCTGGGCGATATATGCCCATACTGCCTTGTCCATAAAGCCTTTTGCTCCAATGCCAAACATTGCCTTGATATAGAGAATCGCGGTTCCCATACCCGTAGAACGGAAGATAACCCATCCAATGATAACAAATACCATAGTATAGATATGTCCCCACCAGTAATTCTTCTTGCTTAGTCCTGATAATTTTTCAAAAGTCAACAGTACAAAATATAACAATCCCCATGCCAGGAATGTCCAGTTTGCGCCATGCCAGATACCGGTCAGCGCCCATACAACGAACAGATTCAGCACCAGACGGGGCTTGGACACTCTGCTGCCTCCCAATGGGAAATATACATAATCTCTGAACCATGTCTGTAGAGAAATATGCCATCTTCTCCAGAATTCAGATACTGTAGAAGATATATATGGATACTTGAAGTTCTCTTCAAAATGGAATCCAAACATCTGACCTAAGCCTATCGCCATATCAGAATATCCGCTGAAATCAAAGAAAATCTGTAATGTATAAGCGATAGCACCTAACCATGCCATGCCTACAGATGCCTGGAATTCATTATTGATGATAAGCCCAAATGCATTATCTGCAATCAGTGCCATATTGTTGGCAATCAATACTTTCTTGCCAAGACCAATACAGAAGCGGGTCACACCGGCATTAAAATCAGCCAGATTCTCTACTCTGTTCTCGATCTGGTCTGCAATTGTCTCATAACGGACAATAGGACCTGCGATCAACTGTGGGAACAGGGATATATACAGACCTACCTGCAGTGGATTCTTCTGCACCTTACCATGTCCTCTGTATACATCAATCACATAGGACATCGCCTGGAAGGTAAAGAAAGAGATACCGATAGGCAGTGTAACATCCGGCACGGTAAACTCCGTGTGCAGGAAACGGTTCACCTGTAACATGACAAACTCACTGTATTTATACCAGCCAAGTATTCCAACATTGGTCAATACCATAACCGTCAGCAGTATCCTTACAGGGACTTTATGACCTCTGACCTTGTCCACAAGGATTCCAAAGAACCAGTTGAACAGGATCACACCTACCATCAGCCATACATGCTGGGGTTCTCCCCATGCGTAGAAGAATAAGCTGGCTACTAACAGGAATATATTCTTCAGGTGCTTCGTTTTGCGCAAAAGCAGATAATATACTCCCAATACCACCGGCAGAAATACAAACAAAAATACTTCACTCGGGAAAAGCATAACATCCTCCAAACTAAAAAAGAGCCTTTATACAAGACTCTTTCCTGATTTAAATCTCAATTTCGCCATTGAATACGGAAACAGCCGGACCCGTCATATAAACAAGATTCGCCTCTGTATCCCATTCGCATGACAATTCGCCACCTAATAGTTTAACAGCAACTGTGTGTTTCGTCAAACCATTTATCACGCATGCTACGGTAGTTGCACAGCAGCCGGTTCCACATGCCAGTGTTTCGCCTGTCCCTCTCTCCCATACACGCATTTCCACATGACTGTCATCAATTACATGGACAAATTCTGTATTCGTTCTCTCCGGGAATCTCTTATGATTCTCAAAATAAGGACCAATCTTCTCTATATCCAGATGTGCCACATCATCCATAAATACTACCGCATGCGGATTTCCCATGGATACGCAGGTCATTCGGTAAATCTTACCTTCTACCTCTATCTCTTCATCCACAACCTGCTCATTGTCAGATATCACAGGAACTTCTGCCGCCTTCAGGATCGGCGCTCCCATGTTGACCTTCACCATGGATACCTTACCATCTTCTCCCAGCGTCAGTTCTATGTATTTTATCTTGCCAAAGCTCTCAATACTCAGATTGGTCTTATCTGTTAAA
The DNA here is from genome assembly GCA_963596435.1 of Agathobacter sp. Lineage (GTDB taxonomy): Bacteria > Bacillota > Clostridia > Lachnospirales > Lachnospiraceae > COE1. The sequence goes on along the minus strand of CAVBMG010000119.1, from coordinate 4,873 downwards.
TGATTATCATACACATATTTTGCAACACAGCGGATACCATTTCCACACATCTGTGCTCTTGTTCCATCCGCATTGTACATCTCCATCTCAAAATCAGCATGAGAAGATGCATTGATAAAAATGACACCATCACCACCGATACCGAAATGCCTGTCGCTAAGCCTTCTTACCAACTCCGGCTTCTTCTCTGGCGCAATCTTCTCCTCCATCCCATTTACATATACATAATCATTCCCACAACCCTGCATTTTTGTAAATTTCATAATTCGTCCCTTTTCTCAATCCCATAAATTTATAACGTATTATCAATCAGCTCCTGATAGAACATTGCATAATCCGTTCTATTCTCTTTGATAAAGTTAATCGCAGAAGAAGGATGGCTGTTAAGTGTCCCTGTCAGCAGATATGGAATATCATATCCCCATACGACGCCTTCCTCTTTCAGCTTGAGCATATGCTTCTCTACAAAGCTCATGATTGCCAGCTTATTGTATCTGGGATTTCTGAGGAAGCTCAGAAGCAGTTCCATGTAGCAGTTACCGGCTCCTCTTCCCATACCGCTGACTGTCGCATCCAGATAGCTTACGCCCATGGATAATGCTTCTATCGTATTGGCAAAAGCAAGCTGCTGATTATTATGGGCATGAATACCCACTTTCTTATTGTACTTTACCGCTACATTAAGGTATTTGTCACTGAGTCTCTCGATCTGCTCCGGATAAAAAGCACCAAAGCTGTCTACCAGATAAATGACATCAACGCTGCTCTGTGCCAGCAATTCCAGACCAGTCTCCAGATCATCCTCATTGACCTTGGATACCGCCATGATATTAACTGTAGTCTCATAGCCCTTTTTCTTGGCGTCTTCCAGCATCTCAATTGCTGCGGGGATGGTGTTGATATATGTGGCAACACGCACCAGATCAATGACACTGTCTTTTTTATTCAGGATATCCTTCTTAAAATCTGTTCTTCCAACATCTGCCATAACAGATATCTTCATGTCCGTCTTATTATCTCCAACGATATTACGAATGTCCTTCTCGTTACAGAACTTCCACTTGCCGAATTTCTCCGGGTCAAAGATCTCCTTAGATGCCTTATATCCAAACTCCATATAGTCAACGCCTGCCTTGATGTTAGCAAGATATAAATCTCTTACAAACTCATCAGAAAAAGCGAAATTATTTACCAGACCACCATCTCTTAATGTACAATCCAAAACCTTGATATCGGGACGGTAAGATACCAATGTTCCCTGTCTGTCACGACCCATTATTTTTTCCTCCTGTCTGTGTTTTTCGTGGTTCAACGCTTTAAACCGCTAAATTAACTATGGATAGGATAACGTATTTTTCATCTCTTGTCAAGCAAAAAAAGGCAGGAATCGGGCTCCTGCCTTTTTCTGCCTGTATAGAATTTCTAATGTGTCACTTTAAATTTGCTGATCAGATTCTTCAGGTTCTCCGCCTCACTGCTCATCTCCTGGCTGGATGCGGCACATTCCTGAGAAGTTGCTGAATTGGTCTGTACAACATCATTGATATGCTCGATACCTTCATTGATCTGATGGATTGCCTCTGTCTGTGCTTTCAAAGTCTCCGCAACACCATTTACTTCCTGTGTGATTACCTTGGAGTGGTCTGCCACTTCACCCAACTGCGCTGCTGTGTTTTCTGCAATGACCATACCTTTTTCCACAGCCTTAACAGAAGTCTCTATCAATCCTGCTGATTCCTTTGCTGCATTGGCACTCTGATCTGCCAGAACGGTAACCTGATCTGCAACTACCGCAAATCCCTTGCCTGCCTCACCGGCTCTTGCTGCTTCAATAGAAGCATTCAGTGCCAGCAGATTTGTCTGGGAAGCAATCTCATTAATTGTAGCAATAATCTTGTCAATTTCTCTGGATGCATTGTTGATTTCATTCATGGAAGCCACCATTTCCTGCATCTTTCCATTGCTCTCCAGAATCTGGTTGCCCAGTCCTTCTACTTTACCGCTGATCTGTCTTGCATTCTCTGCATTCTTGGCTACCTGGTCTGCTACATTCGTTACTGTAGCCGTTAATTCCTCTACTACTGCTGCCTGGTCTGTAGCTCCCTGTGCCAGATCTGTAGAGCTCTGTGCTACCTGTTCAGAACCGGAAGATACCTCGTTTGCTGACCGCTGAATACCTTTTACCGTATCACTCATACTCTTTTCAAAAGCCATAAAGGAATCCAGTATTCCAACAAAATCGCCTCTCCATTCTACCTGAGGTTTCACATCGAAATTACCACTGGAGAACTCTTTCATAGCGCGTCCAATATCATCTACATAAGAACCCAGAATACGGATAGACTTACGCAGACTGTGTGCCAGCTTACCGATCTCATCCTCGGAACGATATTCCAGATTACTATGTAAGTTACCTTCTGATAATTCCTTTGCCACATCTTCTATCGCATTTAATGGAGCAAGTATGGAATCTATGATAATACTTCCTGTCTTGTTTGATGCAATTACTGCGATTACAACGAACAATATAACAACAATTACGCCTGCAACAGCCAGAATCAGAGTATCTCTTACTGTCTGATTACTGAGGACATTTGTGACCTGGTCCAGTTCCTCTCCTATGCTGACGACCTGATCCAATGCAGGTGTACACTGATTCAGGATGGCATCAATTGCTTCTGCGTCCTTGCCCGCCTGTATATCCTCCATAATTGCGTAACCGATCTTGCCCCAATCGTTTAAAGCCTGTGAATATCTTGTATAGAGTGCATCTTCAATGACTCCGGTCTCTTTCAGTGCCTTCAGTTCACTGTCTACTTCTGCCAGCTGAGCTTCCACTGTCTGTACATAATCAGCATAGCTGGATTCATCATTATTTAATGCCATTTCACGGATATTTCTGGCTGCTGAGTTCACATCTATTCTACATATCTTAACTGCTGTATCAGCTCTGTTTACTTTGCTGACATAGCTGGACATATTACTGAAAAGCAATAATATGATAGCCAGGAAAAGGATTCCTGATACGATCATCAGCTGAATTACCAGCTTATATCCATACGTCAGTCTTCTACGCAGACTTAATTGCCCTAGTTTCTCTTTCAGTTTCATAATTTCTCCTCCGTTGACTGTAATGTACTCTCAGGCGCTTTAGCTGGAAGCTTCTGAACGTACATTGTAGATTGAACTTTACTGTTATCTCATGTTTTTCGAGTGTATTATACACTCTTTTGTAAAAAAATACATAAATTTTTTCATTTTTTATATTATATTCATAATTGTATTATTATGGAAGAATACTTATATATTTTATAAAAAAATACAAATAAAATAGCGCAACATCAGAATATATTACTCTTTATTCTTACATTGTTTCTAAAACAACGCTTGTAAATTATAAATGCATCTGCTACAATGCAAAATAGAATTTGTAGTGTGTTACATAAGAGGTGTGCTATGAACAGTAGAAAGCAGCATAAAAGCATATGCTTTATCCTAATTCTATCCATGCTGTTCCTTGGGATGTGCTTTGAGAATATTGAAGCAGATTCCTCTTTGGCGTACCAGCTAGTCTCACAGGCAGATTCCACGTTACGTTCTTCACAGAATACATCCTTATCCAGGCAGATCTATATGGAAGAATCCATAGGCAAGCCTGTCGGTAATACGATTCAGCTGAACGTGCGTCGTAACAATTCCAGAACAGGCAGAGGGACTGATGTCAGCCTGTTATCTGCAGACATTCTGCTGCAGACATTTCCACATACTTCTATTGTATTGTCGCCTGTCTACGGTTCTGCGTCACACAGCACTTCCGTGATCGTTGACTACATCCATCACAAAGATGGCAAGAAAGCAGCTGCATAATTCAAACATATTGTTTTTAAGGGTACATTGACTACCCTTTGGTTTTTGTACCCTTTTTTCAGAATCATAGCAGAAAGGATACTATATTATGTTTGAAAATATTGCATTTGTCGTTATGGCAATTATCGCAGCGGCTGCCGGCATCTGGGTCTGGTGGCTTGAGAATCATGGTCAGGATTCTGACAATAGAACGAATGAAGGAGATAGTTTAAAATGAATATCGGCTTGTTATTATTGATTATTATCGGTGGAAGCGTAGGTGCTTTATCCACTCTGTATATCGTAGTGTCTTTGATTGGAACGATTGCATATAAAATCTTTCGTACCGCCAAATACCACGTATCCTTATACAGCTAATCAGTGATCATTGTATGGAAACAGTTCTTCTGATGCAGGCTTGTACCTCTGCGATCACCCTTCCATGCAGCCTGGTTCAAGCCGCTTACAGAAAGCACTTGCAGTCAACATAACCATATATGCGTAACCCCTACTTTTTATGCATACAGCTTCCCAAAACAAATGACTGTATGTGCCTTCCATATAACAGAGTCTGTTTTTTCAATGAATATAAAAAGCACAGTCAAGCCTCCGGAGCCTCTGACTGTGCTTTTCTTTATGCGATTGCTTCTATGACGACGCCATGGGCGATGCCGGGAACATTCTGTCCCTCGTTAAAAGATGTCTTATTCAATAATGCACCGGTAGGAACAAACAGAATCCGGTTCCATTCTCCCTCTTCTATCTTATGCAGCAAATACGCTGACAGCACTGTAGCGGAGCAACCGCAGCCGCTTCCTCCTGCGTGAACATCCTGCTTCTGCGTATCATACATTAACATTCCACAATCATAGTATCTGTCGCTGATATCCACCTTCTGTTCTTCCAGCAGTTTAAAAAGGGCATCCTTGCCCACATTTCCAAGGTCTCCTGTAATGATTGCATCATAATCTTTGGACTGTCTGTTAAAGTCCCGCAGATTTGTCAGGATTGTATCGCAAGCCGCCGG
>CAVBMG010000118.1:0-7964 GCA_963596435.1 Agathobacter sp. | reverse complement strand
AGACCCATTTTCCAAAGAAAACAGCTCTGCGTCTTAGCGTCTGGCTTATATTCTATTTATATTTTCGCGATACACCTCTGTAACCTTTTCCCTCATACAGAGAAATACCTCCGCGATATGCGGGTCAAAGTCCTGCCCGCTTCCTTCCTCAATAATCTGGAAGCACTGTTCCAAAGGCATCGCATCACGGTAACATCGTTTTGCAGAAACAGCATCAAATACATCCGCTACTGCCATAATTCTGGCACACAATGGAATTTTATTTTTTGATAAACCATCTGGATATCCCTTTCCATTCCACTTTTCATGATGATATCTGGCAACTTCATACACAATTTTTTCGTATTCTTCATCTCCCAGATTTGCAAAGGTTTCTTTTACAATTTTTCCACCCTTATCTGCATGTGTCTTCATGATTTCATACTCTTGTGAGGTCAGTTTTCCTGGTTTTTGTAAGATGGCATCTGGTATCGCAATCTTACCTACATCATGCATTGGTGCTGCCATTACCAGATTATTAATATAGTCTTTGGTCAGCTCTTCCTTATATAAATCCCTGCTTTTCAGCTCTCTTGCCAGCATTTCGACATAAGTTGTCGTCCTGCGTATATGTCCACCTGTATTGCCATCCCTGTTTTCAACCAATGTTGCAAATCCCATTACCATCTCCTGATTATGTGCATTCAGCTTCTGAAACAGAGGATTTTCCATATTAAGATAAGCTCCTATGATTACGAATACAGACACCAGACTTGTCAAAAGAGCCTGTGGATATATCATCTGATATACCGTAACTGCCATTGCTGCCACAATGCAAGTCGCTATCGCAATAAGTTTATTGTGCCCCATATTCTTTCTGCCAGAAACAAGTAACGCAATACTGCCAAGCATATAGACAGCTACCATTATGTAACATGCATATGCAGAGACTCCCATTGAGTAATTCGTAATATTCCCCTGACGATACGTAATCTTTGAAATAAACAGGATTACTACAGCCATATTAACTGCAAATGGCAATGACAGCATAATCCTCATTTTCCCCTTTTGGGGTAATCCTCTTGTGATATCCAGAATATACAGGAAAATAAGAAAAACTATAGCATCAAGACTGCACAGAAAGCATGCATGAAATATTGTGTTGACCAGCGCTGGCACCTGACTTAAATGATTGACTGTATACGCAGTTAATCCATCGAATGCAATACTAACTATTCCAGTAAAAAGCAATATCTCAAATACCTTTTCTTTCTTCTGAACCTTATATGCATACCTTTCGTGAAAATAGATAAACGCTATATAAAGTACAATAAGCATACAGCCAATTTGTAATTTGCTATACTCAATCATAAATCTCTCCTGTATCTTCTTCTGTTATCTTTTGCTGACCTATTAACTCAAATCTTATGCATGAGAAAGCTCCGAGAAATAAAGCTTCTCCCTCTCGATACTTTCCAGTTCCTGTCCTCTATAAAACAAGCGATAGTCATCACTTCCATCATAGCGTTCTGCGATGCACATATGCATATCATCCTGAACAGGTGTAAAACCTAATCGGCTCTTATGATATTTACCACCTATTCGTGATAGAACATCCGAGAGTGGCACTTTGTTCTCACATATAATACTTTGCAAAAGCAGGGTATCTTCCTCCATCTCTGCAACAATGAAACAGTCCATATCCTTTGCATAATATACGTTTTCCATATCTGCTGTATAGAACATCTGAAGCCCAAATTTATTGAGCTGCTCCATGGATGAATGAACTGCACTGTGGCGAACCATATCCATGTATTTCTGCCTCATCTGTTCATCCGTTGCGTTTACAGGCATGAAAATCTCCCCTGTTGGCTTTTTCCCGCAAAATTCTTCCTTAACTGCATATCGGTATTCCATTTCCTTTGAAAAGCCGCACTTGTCATAAAAATCTACAGCACTCAAATTCGCAAACAGATAAAATCCATCACATTCGTTCTCATACTGTTTTATTACATGCTCAATCAGCTTTTTTGCCAATCCCTGCTTACGGTAATTCTCATCAGTCATAACAGTTCCGATCTGTATGTAATGCTTCTCTACACCATTTTGCAAAAAAGTCATCCTGTTTGCAGATACGTTAGAGATTATTTTGCCATTTTCCATAAATGAATACGGGATGTAATCGCCCTCAAAATATCCACCCGTCACCCAACTTTCAAAATCAAAGCAGAATGTTTTCCTGGTTAATTCATTTAAAGCGTGACGCAGTGTATCGTCACGCATGTAATTGCTTACTAATTCCATGGTTTAAACCTCCTGTTTTACTTTTTCAAAATCTACTGTCTGCCCCTTCATAGAAATTTTTGCCACCTGAAAACCATACTCCAAAAGTTCCTTTTTGAATGTAAGGAATGAATGATCTATAGGCACTCCCGCAATGTTTTCAATTTCAGCATAAGTCAACTTGAAATCGTCTGTTTTATTTTTATTGATCCACTTCCATAAAGGATCATATTTGCTCATAATTCCTCTTCACCTGCTTTACAAACTTATTTACAATATCCCTTGCAATCCGCCTGTCTGCTTCTTTTAAATTCGTCTTGACAAATTGGCTGCCTTTTGGATCTCCTACATATCCGTTTGGGATAAGTGCCTTATCCTCTGCCGCTCCATTGCACCATTTACCAATCTGTTCTCCTTGCAGAAATGTTGGTTCTAACCTGGCAAGTGCATCTTCTCTAACCGCTTCGGGATAAATTTCGCGCATAGTTGCTGTCTCGAATGCTCCGGCATGGACATCAAACTCATCCTCCGGCATTTTGCTGATCTGAAACATTTCCTCAAACGCCATAGTTGTCAGTTTCAAAGTATAATCTTCCTCTCCAGAAAAGCCATGCTCCTTCAGTTCATATTCATATTCCATCCAATAAGCCTGTAACTCCAACTCTTGGTTTGCATTCTTTATGGCTTCTACAATTGCCGAAATATGTAATCCATCACCATGATCGTTAAAAAATACAACACGTTTGAAACCAAATCTGTCGAGATTTTCAAGATATTCCCCGATACATGCCATAATCGTTTCTTTACTGAAAGCAAACGTCCCTGGAAAATGCCTTGTCAATGCCTGCACGCCTCCAAGATAAAACGGCGGTGCGATCACACACGGAATACCCATTACATTTAATTCTTCCCAGACATCGTGTGCCTGTTTGTATGCCAGATAAATATCCGTTCCCAGAGGCAAATGCGGTCCATGCTCCTCGATAATTCCTACCGGGAACAATACGATTGCCTCCTGCTTCACTAATTTTTCAACCTGTTCATATGTCATTTCTGACATAGTATCTTCGAAAATGTTCATACACTCTCCAACAATTTCTATGTTATTACGTATCTATTCTGACAATATCTGTCAATGCTTTATTGCGGTAAATCAAATCGTCTCTTACTGTAAAGCCCTGCTTCTCCCAAAACGAATTTCCAGTATCATTTCGGTCAAACACTACCAAAGCCACTTTGTTAATTTCCAATGCTGCCATTGCCTTCTCTACATGCTCTACCAGATTTGCTGCAATCCCTTGTTTTCTATAATCCGGGTGTACCGCCGTATGATAGATATATCCTCTCCTGCCATCATTTCCAGCCAAGATCACGCCAATAATTTCATGATCTTCTGCCACAAAACAGGTGTCCGGATTCCTTTTTAGGAACTTCTCAATTCCTTCTTTGGAATCATCCAGATTATTGAGTCCCATCCCTGTGCAGGACATCCATAACTGATATACTTTTTCATAATCCTCAATTACCATTTTTCTAATCTTCATTTCTTTATCCACTCCCTTATACAATTAACGTACTCTCCGAATGCTTCATTTGGAAGATTTCGAGAATGCATAATTATTCTTCTCATAGAAAGCAGCTTTAGTCAAGGACATATTCAAGCTGTACGTCGCAGGGTTCTTCCTCTGCCAGTTTTTGATTAATCTCCTTTGCATGAACACAGCCAAGTGCCTTGTATGCTGCCTGACTTTCCTTAGAAGAATGTGCTGAAATATACAACTTATCCGCTCCTAAACGCCTTGCTTCCTCACATGCCTGATAAAAAAGTGCTTTTCCGATTCCCATTCCACGATAAGGCTCGGAGACCTGGAAGCACACCAGTTCCACATACTTTGCAATATTTCCAAATATGTTATGGGAAACGGTAATAAATCCAATAACCTCTTCTCCATCAAATACCCCTATTGCGGTCTGATCTTTTTCCATATGTAATGCTACATCTGCCGCAATCTTCTGACACTGTTCTACCGACCAGTTTTCTTCAAATTCTATCGGCACCAGTTTCCATTGTCCATCCACATTGCGCCAACACTCCTTCACTTGCTGATGTCTCACAAAATGATCCAGTGAATGTTTGTTAAAATTTTTACTATTTAAAATTTCATAATGTATTACCATACTTCTTATCCTTTTCCTTTTTACTTATAAATACTGTGCCAGAAATTCATCCATTTGTGGAACTTCTCCAAGCCAATAGCAGCTTCCATCCCTGTTTCTTTCCAATAAATGCTTATTATACATTTCTCTTCGAATTGTTGCCGGATCATGAAATGCTGTCCATTTATCAATTTCCTGATTCAGTTCTTTCTCTGTATATTTTCTCTTTTCCATTTTTGTTGCAACATAATAAATGGCAATCAGTTTCTTCTTGTATTTTGAAGGGAGTGCCTTTAATTGTCCATTCTCAATAAACGGATCTATTTCACTCCAATTATCCTCTTTAGAAAGCAACTCTGACAAACGCACATTCAGTCCTGTTATATTACGCTCAAACCACAGCAGCAGTTTTGCAGACATTTGAGCCTGTTCCAGATAGATATTCCTGTTCCTGCTGTGTGCCTGATAATACTGTCCATAGAAATCACATACCGCCAGAAAATAATAAAACAGATTTCCTGCATTCTCCACATCATACCGATTCAATGGTAATATCCTGCGGTATTCTCTTATATATCGAACAAGTGCTTCTATGTCAATATCACCATTTTTACATTCTGGAGCCATGAAAATATACGATCTTACCACTTCCCAAATATAAGGATGTATGCAGGCACAAGTCCAGTCGATCACACCAGCTATTTGTTCGTTGTTCCATATAATCTGTGATATCTGATAATCTCCATGTGTATTTCCACACGTAAATTTTGATATTTCAAAGTGATATTGTGGAAAATTCTTTAACAACTCCATATTCCTTCTAATATCGCCCGCACACTGTGTATCCTCATTTTCAATAGCAGCTTTTAAGCTGTTTTCATATGAAATAAGTGTAGCCTCTGGTGTACGATATTCAAAAAAGTCTTTTCCGATTCCTTCTGGCAATCCTTTCATATCCTTCAAAGCCAAATGTATTTTTGCAAGCATCCTTGCAGACTCTTCCTGATATGCTATCGGAACTTCATGATAGTTATATACCTCACCTTCTATAAATTTTTGCACATGAAAACGGCGTCCCATCTCATCCATGGATATTACTTCACCCATTTTATTCCTGATAAATTCACTGGCTGGAATATTATTTTCAAGCAGATTTGCACAGACCACAGGTTCAAGTTCCGGACGATTCATAGCATTGTCACTGGCATACTTCACTACATATTTTCCCTGATCTGCTTTCACAAAATAGGTAAGAGAACCTGCACCAAGTTCTGAGATTTTCATTTCATCAATTTCTATCCCGTAGAATTTATATAAGCGCATTTTTAATTGCTCAAATTCCAACTGTCTTAACAGTTCTAACCTTGTGCAGTCCAATTTATGAATAAATCCTGCTATGTCGATTTGCTCGCCCATTAGCAGTTCATTCACCGTGATTCCAAGAATCTCACATAAAGGCTCCATATATGTCACTTCAGGTAAACCATATCCACATTCCCATTTGGAAATGGTTTTTTCGCTGACATCCAATTGTTCCGCGATATTTCTTTGTGTCATATTTTTGTTCTTACGAAGCGTTGCTATAAATTGTCCTATTTTCTTCTGATCCATAATAAAATCCTCCATTATCTGAACATCTGAGTTGTTTATAATACTGCACTTTCATACTAAAATTTATGTCTCAGAAACGGAACCCACGCTCCGTAGAGTTTGCTATTTCATCGTATTTTGGACATTATACTCGCATGGTCTTTCCTCTAACAAGTCAGCACTATACTTTCTCGAACAAATTTTTTCAATTTAATTTTCTTCCAAAAACTTTAATCCTTCATACATATCCTGTCCCAGAATTTCCTGAGTTTTTGAAAATTCATATTTTTCATGTAATCTGTCATGTATCTTTAGAAATTCTTTTTTCCCATATTTACGAACATATAAAGCCTGTGCTTTTGCTGCATTTGCTCCATTATTTTCCGGGACATAAAACCCTTTTTGACAATTTTCCAAATCCTTACAATCATAACAGCCATTGATTCCCTTTTCCTCGCAGCATTTTACATTTGGACATTGTCTGTCCTCTGTGCATGTAGCAAATGAACATACATTATACTCTGTTCTGCAGGAGCCACACCATTGTCCTAAGAAACAGTGATTGCACGAAAATCCACAGTATGCAACAGGGTCAACTCCTTTTCTGGCTATTTTGCATAGTTGATTTTTAATTCTAAACATGGCTTCAATGTGCATGATCCAATGTCTGCAAAACGGCATTTTTAATAAGCCTCTGACATCCTTACTGCACCAGTAATCAATTAACCATACGGCATTTTCATCTGTGGAAACACATTTGGAATCAACTAATTTTTCCTTATCCGCATCTGTAAATTTCTGTTTTATGTCATCATAGGATAATTCCAGCAAAATTGCATTGGTAGATTCCATAACAGCCCTTGCATACAACAAAAGCGCATCCACATCTACTTTTTTAGAAAAAGCAACTATTTTCTCACTATCTAATTCGTTTCCTGTGGTAATAACAGGCGCATGTATACTTTGCTCATATGAATCTGTAAACAAAATCTGTTTATCCTTCTTTATCAATGCATGTGCCACTATATCTTCTATTCTGAAAATATGCCAGATAGAATACGCAAGTGTTTTACTATGATAGCCATTCGCACCTTTAAACGGCATCTGATAAAATGCCTCTTTCGGATAGTTTCTTACTATATTGGAAATCTGCTCAAATAATTCTCCACGAAAAGAAATCAGTTTCTGAATGCCTTCTTTATAAGTAAGTTCTTTTCCTAATAAAACCTGTATTTCCCTATTCTGCTGCGACCACTCTTTGTTCATATAAAATCTCCCTATAATTCCATTCTTTTCTTAAAACAGCATATACTTTGTTGATTTCATTTTCATTATCCTTAAATTTATCGCTCTAACAAGCAGAAATTTTTATATACCTTTAATCACTCACAGTACATACATATAGTCCCATTTGACAACTTAAACCCATTCTTTTCATAAAACTTAGCTGCTGGGGCATACTCACTTGTATAAAGCACAATTCCTGCAAGTCCGTTATTTTTACTGTAATCTTTAACAGCATTCAATAGTTGCTTACCTATTCCAAGACCCTGTCGTTTAGGAAGTACTGCCATCTCATTAATGTAAATCTCTTTTTTGCTTCCCGAAATCTTACAAAGTGCGAATATGCAGCCTAACACCTCTTCATTTTCTTCATATACATATCCGACAAACCTTTTCTGTTCAAAAAAATCTTGAAGATAGTCTGTTGCATTTTCTGCCGTCCAGTCTATTCCCCAATGTTCTATCGGGAATGCTTTTGCATAAATCCTACCACATTGTGCTAAATCACTTGCTTTCATAATTCGAATCATATTACTACCTCACTAACAATTTCTGTTTAATGAACAGGTTCTGGGGCACATCATTTGACAGAAGCCGGTGCTGCCTAGAGAAAAACTTTCTATATACAGCCGCTGGTCTAGCAGTTCGGTGAATGCAGCTTAGGGAGTGAT
>CAVBMG010000117.1:0-8202 GCA_963596435.1 Agathobacter sp. | reverse complement strand
TCCGCCAATTACCATGAATAAAATCATTATTACAATGCCGATCAATGCCCATACAAGAGAAGCTTTGAAATAATTGGATTTACTCTTCTTGCTATTGCCAAATGCCCATACAAACATCATAACGATGTTCACGCAGGGAATCATCATAATCAACAGTGTAATCATCCACTCTCCAAAAGATACCGGTTCTTCCAGATCTCCTGTCGGTGCCTGATATGCGGGTTGCTGCTGATATGGCTGTTGTTGATATGGTTGCTGCTGATACTGCTGTTGTTGGAACTGTGGCTGCTGCTCCTGTCCCTGATCGAACATGTTATTGTTGTCCATGTTATGTCCTCCACTCATAAGAAATACATTTCTTCTGTTACACAGAGAAAATTATAAATGTATTTTATCATATATCCCATATATATTGCAATAAATTGTGATAAAATGTGCAGTATTTGGACAATAAATTTCTTTTGTAATATGTCAGAGGGGGATAAGAGGGAAACTGCGTACTCATTCGATATATGTATATCAGCAAAGTTACAACACACACACATGCCAATAGATATAAAATCCATTTTCGATTGCGTCCAAGCACATATCTCTCAACTGCCCCAAGCATAAACCATAGAATCCACAAAGGAGCCGCCGGATTCAAATCCATCCCTCTTTGGAAGTGTCCTGTAAGAATATAGTATATTGCCCTGGTCATCCCACACCCGGCACATGGTATCCCCGTAATAATTAACTGTGGGCAAAAGGCATGAAAAACATGTCTTACCACTATGCTGTATAAGATAAATATCAACACTCCAATATAATAATTCTTAATATCCTGCAGCAGGCGTTGTATTATTTTGCGCATAAATCTCCCAGGTTTGCTTTCGTTTTTTATTATAATATTATAGCATCGGTATTCCCTACTAGCAAGAAAGGAAGGAGTTCTATAGAGTAACTCCTTCCTATTACATATATCCTGATTACATGTCTTCTACGATCAATGCCTTGATGGTATCATTATTATTATCTCTTTTCCAATTCAGAAGATAGATTGTATAATTGCGATCTTTCTGCACTGCTATGGATGCAGTCAGCAAAAGATTTCCTCCAAATCCAGGAAATCTTGCTGTCATGTTTCTACTGACCGTATAAATATAAAGTCCCGGCCATATAGATTCAAAATCTGCAACAGCCCGATATCTCAGATTCGGGAAATTGACATACTGGTTGCCCACTACAACAGACAATGCGCCGCTGTTGTGTGCCAGATTTGCTGCACGTATACACGCCATATTAGAACCTCTGTCGCAGCCATTATCCGCAATCATCTGGATATCTAATCCGCTGTCTGTATTTATGATCGCTACTGTAGCATACTGATTTGCCGTAACATCTATGGGCTTTTGCACATAAATATATCCATTCTCTCCCATGACCGTAATAATCTGTCTGCCATCTGATATTCTCTCATAGTCTGTTACTTCTGCAAAGTTAAAATTATCCGATATCATACTGTCATTGACGAAGATCACAAATGGATTGTAACCGGTAGCTGCATTTAAAAAACGTATATATCCGCTTCTTGTACTGGATGAGTTACACAGTCTGCATGGCTCATTTGGTCTTGGATGTGTGGAAATAATTGTGCCTATAATATTGGGCAGCATATTATTGACATTATTATTCCCCTGGTTGTTCATATTTCCAGGATATACCGGACCTCCTTCTCCTGGATTCGGCAGTGGTATCACAGGCGTATTCTCCTGCATATTGCCATTTGTATTACCAGGATACACGGGGCCTCCTTCTCCTGGATTCGGCAATGGTATTGCAGGTGTATTATCCTGTGCTGCACCTGTTTCATATGAAGTTTTCGTATTATCCTGCATATTTAACATCTCTTCTCATATTTAATCTACTCTCAGTATATGCAGGAAGAGATTGTCAGGTTCATACTTCCAGAACGATCACCTGACCTGAATGAAGAGAAGCCTGACCTTCCTCTGTAAGTAATTCTTTCATATTATTCAGAAGAAGCTTATATGTATTCTTCCATGGAATCAGAACGTCCTCACGTCCATAATTGGCAATTATCTGAATACTCTGCTGTTGTGTACTTCTTTCATAAGCATACAGCTCTTTACTATCCTCATACAGAGGATGGAATTGTCCATAGGTAAAGACTTCCTTATATTGTTCTGACTTGCGCAGTGCAATTAACTGACGATAATATTGCAGAACTGAATCTTTCCGTGTTTCCTGCTCCGCTACATTAATCTCATGATAGTTGGGGTTCACCTTTAACCAGGGCTTTCCTGTTGAAAAGCCGGCATTTTGGGCATCTGCCCATTGCATTGGTGTTCTTGCATTATCCCGGCTTGCATGATAACAATACTCCAGGGCTTTAGCCGGATCTACTCCCGCCTTGATTGCATCTGCATATTCAGCCTTTGTACTGATATCATCATACTCATCTATTGTATTAAACCGGCAATTGCGCATGCCTATCTCCTGTCCCTGATATACAAATGGAATTCCTCTAAGCAATATGCTGATGGTTCCAAGCATCTTTACTCCATTTTCATTCTGAAGATACTGGGGCAGATATCTGCTTGCGCCCCTTGGTTCATCATGATTCTCAATAATATTAGCCAGGAATCCAACATCCTCACACTCTAATTGAGAATGGAACATAACCTGTTTTAATTGCCTTATATCCAGCTCTTTATATTCACAGCTTGCATAATCATTAAAAAACAGAGAATGCGCCGAAAAGTCAAACATCGTAGAGAAATGTCCATGATCTCCAATGAATTCCTGTAATTCATCTTTCTTCATATTAAATACTTCTGCAACAGTAAATGCGTTGTATTTTTCAAAAGTATGCTTCTTCAAATCCTCCAGAAGCTTTCCTACGCCATCCACGCTCTCTACCATTTTCCACACGCCGGCAAGACCATCTTCTCCATCCGGTTCCAAATCTTTAAACTCCAGATCTTTCTTGATGTTAATAATTGCATCGACTCTGAACCCCGCGACGCCTTTCTCAAGCCACCAGTTTACCATCTTATACAGTTCTTCCAATACCTGTGGATTATTCCAATTCAGATCCGGCTGTTCCTTGGCAAACATATGCAGATAATAATACTCTGTATCTTTTACCTTTTCCCATGCACTGCCTCCAAAATAAGACCGGTAATTACAAGGCGGATTCCCATTCTTACCTTTTCTGAAGTAGAAATAATCTCCATACTTACCAGCTGGATCTTTCAGTGCTTTCTGAAACCATTCATGCTGGTCAGAACAATGATTGATCACAAGATCCATAATGATATACATACCACGTTTTCTGGCTTCTGCAATCAATTCATCAAAATCATTCATCGTGCCAAACCTGGGATCTATCTTATAATAATCTGATATATCATATCCCTGATCTACAAAGGGTGACTGATATATTGGAGAAAGCCATATAATATCAATACCCAGTTCTTTGAGATAATCCAGCTTTTCAATAATTCCTCTTAAATCTCCGATTCCATCTCCATTTGTATCATTAAAGCTCTTAGGATATATCTGATATGCTACTTTGTCATGCCACCACTGTTTCTGCATACTAAAGCCCTGCCCTTCTTATATAATATTTTAATTACATTATACACGTAAAAGCAGGGCTTTCTAAATCTCTATTGACTTGTTTATAACACTATTTTGACATTTCTCTATACTGTATCGGTGTCATACCTTTTGTCCGTCTAAAACGTCTGATAAAATAACTTACATTCTCATATCCACAATTCTGCGCAATATCAATAATCTTATCATTTGTCTCCGCCAAAGCCTGCGCGGCTTTCTCAATTCTGACCTCATTGATATACTCAGTAATTGTCTTCCCTATATTCTTCTTAAAGTAACGGCAAAAATATTGAGGATTCATATTGACCAGACAAGCAAGTTCATCCAATCGCATATCCGCATCATAATGCTCCATAATATACGTAATTACTTTCTTCAGATTCGCAATCTGCTGTTCATTTTCTGTCCTCAGATCCGGTTCTTTTACCAGACAATTATTGCTGTACAGGTGCGCAAGAACTTCAAGCAGTATCGCCTTTACTTCCAGATAACATGTATTTTTCTCTATTTCCTGCTGTATTGAAAAGGCATTCATTGCACGTATCTTCTCTTCCGCTCTGTCATATGCCGCTCTCAATATGGAATACGATGCATCCTGTTCCTGGATAACTGTCGGAAAACGCAATCTTCCATCCATCAACGGACTAATCAATTGAGCCTGGATTGCATCATAATGTTCAAAACTTAAAATATCCAGAGAAAAGACGATTGCGCTTTCCCTGCCTCCTGCAGTCAGCATAATAGAATGCAACTCCTGTGGATGAACACATAAAAGCGCCGGAGATTCTATGATATATTCCCGTGTATTTAACCATACCCGGAAAATACCTTCTTTAAAGCATATAAACTCTATTTCTTCATGCCAGTGAGGTGTCACATGCCAGTTTTGATCTCCCTGCCACTCATATAAAGCTATTGGCCATCCAATTGTTCCATGACTCGCATTCTCTCTCAGTTCTTCTTTCATCTGCTCTTTATTTCTGTTCTTTGTTTGCTGTCGCTGGTTCAAGGAGCTCTCTCCCTCCTTTATTGGTTCTTCTGTGCTTAATATGTTGTGAGCGCAGACTAATTAGTCATACACTTTCTTATATGTTACCATATTCTTACTGAGAAATACAATGCATAATTTATATTTATTTTACCACAAAAAAGGCTCCCAAGATTACTCTTGGAAGCCTAATTTTACGCTTGATCACAAATATATATATAATAAATAGTCTGTTTACCTAAATCAGATTACTCGATGATTGTAGCAACACGACCTGAACCTACAGTTCTACCACCCTCACGGATAGCGAATGTAAGACCCTGCTCCATAGCGATAGGGTGAATCAGTTCGATAGTCATTTCTACGTTATCACCAGGCATGCACATTTCTGTACCAGCAGGTAATTCGCAAACACCAGTTACGTCAGTTGTTCTGAAGTAGAACTGAGGTCTGTAGTTGTTGAAGAAAGGAGTATGACGTCCACCTTCATCCTTTGTTAATACGTAAACCTGAGCAGTAAACTTTCTGTGGCATGTTACTGTACCTGGCTTAGCAAGAACCTGTCCTCTTTCGATTTCTGTTCTCTGGATACCACGAAGAAGTGCACCGATGTTATCACCAGCCTGAGCTTCATCAAGGAGCTTACGGAACATTTCGATACCAGTTACAACAGTCTTCTTTGTTTCTTCCTTAATACCAACGATTTCTACTTCTTCGTTTACATGAAGAACACCACGCTCTACTCTACCAGTTGCAACAGTACCACGACCAGTAATTGTAAAGATATCTTCGATAGGCATCAGGAATGGCTGATCTGTAGCACGTACAGGATCAGGAATATACTCATCAACTGTATCCATGAGTTCCATGATCTTGTCGCCCCACTCGCCGTTAGGATCTTCAAGAGCCTTCAGAGCTGAACCTCTGATGATAGGGCATCCTGTGAAATCGTACTCTTCAAGCTGCTCTGTGATTTCCATCTCTACTAATTCAAGTAATTCAGGATCATCAACCATATCACACTTGTTCATGAATACTACGATGTAAGGTACACCTACCTGACGGGAAAGAAGGATATGCTCCTTTGTCTGAGCCATAACACCATCAGTTGCAGCAACAACAAGGATAGCGCCATCCATCTGTGCAGCACCTGTGATCATGTTCTTTACATAGTCAGCATGGCCTGGGCAGTCAACGTGTGCATAATGTCTCTTCTCTGTCTGATACTCAACGTGAGCTGTAGAAATTGTGATACCACGTTCTCTTTCTTCTGGAGCCTTATCGATATTTTCGAAATCTACCTTTTCATTACCAGCAACTCTCTCAGCTAATACCTTTGTGATAGCAGCTGTTAAAGTTGTCTTACCATGGTCAACGTGTCCGATTGTACCAATGTTACAATGAGGTTTAGTTCTGTCAAATTTAGCCTTTGCCATTTTAAAAGTCCTCCTTAAAATGTTATAAATAATAATATTAGTTTCATTTAATAAAACGTTACCCAACTATTTTAGATTATATTAGAAAATGGTTGGTTTTTCAAGCATTATTTAAAATATGTTGCAATTCAGCCTAAGCTGAATTGCAAATCATATTATTTATTTTGCTCTAGCTGCAAGAACCTTATCCTGTACAGACTTAGGAACCTGCTCATACTTCTCGAAGAACATAGAGTAGTTACCACGACCCTGTGTCTTAGAACGTAAGTCTGTTGAATATCCGAACATTTCAGCAAGAGGTACATAAGCCTTAACCATCTTACCGCCGCCGATATCTTCCATACCTTCGATACGTCCACGACGAGAGTTGATATCACCGATAACATCGCCCATGTATTCTTCAGGCATTGTTACCTCTACCTTCATGATAGGCTCAAGAAGTACAGGTGCTGCCTTCTGCATAGCTTCCTTGAATGCAAGGGAACCAGCAATGTGGAATGCCATTTCTGATGAATCGACTTCATGGTAGGAACCATCATATACGTTAGCATGTACACCAACAACAGGGAATCCACCAAGAATACCAGCGTGAGTAGCTTCTTCAATACCTTCACCAACTGCAGGGATGTATTCCTTAGGAATAGCACCACCAACAACTGTTGATTCGAACTTGAAGAGTTCTTCGCCGTTAGCATCCATAGGAGAGAATTTAACCTTACAGTGACCGTACTGACCACGTCCACCGGACTGCTTAGCGTACTTACTATCAATATCAACTTCCTTAGTAATAGCTTCCTTGTATGCAACCTGAGGTGCACCAACGTTAGCTTCTACCTTAAATTCACGAAGAAGTCTGTCTACGATAATTTCAAGGTGTAATTCACCCATACCAGCAATAATTGTCTGGCCTGTTTCCTGATCTGTATGAGCACGGAAAGTAGGATCTTCTTCTGCCAACTTAGCAAGAGCTTCACCCATCTTGCCCTGTCCAGCCTTAGTCTTAGGCTCGATAGCAAGCTCGATAACAGGTTCAGGGAATTCCATAGACTCAAGGATAACAGGATGCTGTTCATCACAGATTGTATCACCTGTAGTAGTAAACTTAAATCCAACTGCTGCTGCAATATCACCGGAGTATACTTTTTCAAGTTCCTGTCTCTTGTTAGCATGCATCTGAAGAATACGTCCTACACGTTCCTTCTTATCCTTGGTAGCATTTAATACATAAGAACCGGAGTTCAATGTACCAGAGTATACTCTGAAGAATGCAAGCTTACCAACAAATGGGTCAGCCATAATCTTAAATGCAAGTGCTGCAAAAGGTTCGTCATCAGAAGAATGTCTCTCAACTTCGTTGCCTTCCAGGTCAACACCCTTAATAGCAGGGATGTCTGTAGGAGCTGGCATGAAATCAAGAACTGCATCCAATAACTTCTGAACGCCCTTATTTCTATAAGCAGATCCGCAGCATACAGGAACTGCTGTACATTCACATGTACCTTTTCTAAGAGCTGCCTTTAACTGATCAACAGTAGGCTCTTCTCCTTCAAGGAACATCATAGTTAAATCATCATCTAATTCGCAGATCTTCTCTACCATTTCTTCATGGTACAGAGTAGCATCATCTACCATATCTGCAGGAATATCTGTGATAGTAATGTTATCGCCCTTATCATCATTGTAGATGTAAGCTTTCATTTCCATCAAATCAACGATACCCTTGAAATCATCTTCCTTACCAATAGGTAACTGAAGGATGATTGCATTCTTACCTAATCTGGTTCTAATCTGCTCTACAGCGCCATAGAAGTTAGCACCCAAGATATCCATCTTGTTAATGAATGCCATTCTAGGTACGTTGTAGGTATCAGCCTGACGCCATACATTTTCTGACTGAGGTTCTACACCACCCTTTGCGCAGAAAACACCTACAGCGCCGTCAAGTACACGAAGAGAACGCTCAACTTCTACAGTAAAGTCAACGTGACCCGGAGTATCAATGATATTGATACGATGCTCTAAAGCACCAGGCTGTGGCTTTGCGTTCAGCTGATGTGTCCAGTGACATGTTGTAGCGGCTGATGTGATTGTGATACCTCTTTCCTGCTCCTGTTCCATCCAGTCCATGGTAGCAGTACCTTCATGAGTATCACC
>CAVBMG010000116.1:0-8263 GCA_963596435.1 Agathobacter sp. | reverse complement strand
GGCTGTAAGGGATATTAACCATAAATATATTGTAGTAGAGACAGGAGTAAGCATGGTACCAATACTTTATGTGATTATTCCCTGTTATAATGAAGAAAGCGTGCTTCCTATAACAAGTGGAATTTTTTTAGATAAGCTTAATAGTCTGATCAATCGGAAAATGATTTCTGATGTGAGCAGGATTATGTTTGTAAATGATGGCTCCAAAGATCGTACATGGGAGATTATCTGTAATTTAGCAGATCAGAATGAACATTTTACAGGGATTGCCCAGAGCAGGAATCGTGGGCATCAGAATGCAGTGTTGGCAGGATTGATGGAAGCCAAGGATAGATGTGATATTACGATTTCCATTGATTGTGATGGACAGGATGATGTAAATGCAATGGATGAAATGATTCGTCAGTATAAGGATGGCTGCGAAGTAGTGTATGGCGTACGTAGCAAGAGACAGACTGATACTTTCTTTAAACGTTTTACAGCCCAGGCATTTTATAAGCTATTACGCTGGATGGGGGCTGAAGTAGTATATAATCATGCAGATTATCGGTTAATCAGTAACCGTGTGATTTGTGAGTTTGAAAATTTTCAGGAAGTGAATATTTTTTTGCGAGGACTTATTCCACTGGTTGGATTTAAGAGTACAAGTGTATACTATGAGAGACATGAGAGAATGGCAGGAAAAAGTCACTATCCATTAGGGAAAATGCTGGCATTGGCATTTGATGGCATTACCAGTCTATCAGTTAAGCCAATCAGGATGGTTACTGGCATGGGAATTATTATTTCTACTATTAGTTTCATTGGGGTAATCTGGGCATTGATAAGAAACCTGACGGGACATACAGTAATTGGATGGGCTTCGACTGTATGTATTGTATGTTTTATGGGAGGAATTCAGCTGCTTTCTTTAGGTGTAATTGGTGAATATATTGGTAAGATATATCTGGAGACAAAACACAGGCCTAGGTATATCATTAGCGACAGAACGAAAAATTTAGAAGAGAAGGAAAAGGAACATGAAGTTTGATTTATTACAGATAGTAAAAAATAAGATACCAAAGTATTTGGTGATTTGTTTTGGCTCTGGTCTGATTTTGGGGTGGATTGTACATTTCTATGCCCTTACCAATAAACTGACAAACTGGGATGATTTAAATTGTATTACCAACTTTGGACAGGGAGATAATCTTGGAAGATGGATGTTAAAATATATTCATCCATTAGGAGGCATTTATAGTGTTCCAGCGGTTCATGGCTTCTTATTTATTTTCTTTATGTCCTTATCAGCCTGCCTGATTATGGAATTGCTACATTTAAAGAGTACAACGTCAGCTATTTTAATTCCAGCAGTATTGATGACTTTCCCAAGTGCAGTTAGTACCATGTCATTTGGATTTATGTCTCATACTTCTGCAATGGCTATTTGTATGGTATGTCTGGGAGTTTATTTATTATTCCGATATAAATATGGTTTTATTCCATGCAGTATTTTATTACTTTGTGCTACAGGCACGTATCAGAGTTATATTTGTTTTGGCATTACCTTGATTTTATTGGGACTATTAACACAGTTATTAAGGCGAGAAGCAGATTTTCACCAGACAGTGAAAAAAGGTATATTATGTGTTGTAGTATTGGGGGTAACTGTACTTGTTTACATTAAGCTTTGCCATGTGATATATCCGGCTATGGTGGAGGAAACATACGGTGGTTTTGGTCAGATGGGACAGATTGAAATCAGTCAGATACCTAAATTAGTAGGCAGATGTTATAAACGTTTTCTGGAATATTTTTTATGGAAACCTTTTGCATTTGTTACGAAGACAGCACAAAAAACCAATATTGTTTCATTTTGTCTTGCAGTAGGTTTGTTTATATATGTATTAATTAAGAAAAAGTTTTATAAGAATGTGCTGGAATTGTTACTGGCTATTGTGCTTTTTGACTTTTTGCCTTTAGGAGCAGCATTCATTTATTTAATGGCACCGGATGCGCCATTTTCCATGCTGATGCTATATGCATACGCATTGGTATATGTTTTTGTTTTGGCTTTATTGGAGTATGCGGTAAAAGAGTGGGAAACTGCTGATTTCTCCCAAGTATGGAAAAAAGGGGGGGCATGGGTTTGTATTCTTGCTACAGTAGGTACGGTATTTACCAGTAGTTATTGTGATTATTTGTTGACAAATAGAGCATATTTCAGAGTAGATGTTTCTATGAGACGTGTGACATCTTATTTCAACCGAATCATTGCTTTTGCAGAAGATACTGAGGGTTTTAAAGCAGGAGATAAGTTAACTATTTTAGGTAATTTCTATTATAAAGATAACCCAAGCAGCGTGGAATTAGAGGCTTTTGACCAGGAGCCATTGAGGACTTTAGACGGTATTGCTTTAGAAAATGGCTTGATTACAGCTGGAAGCAGAGACAATTTTGTCTATTATTATTGTGGATATGATTTGGCAGATTTAAGTTCTGGAGAAAAAGAGGAGATTATGAAGTCTGAAGAATATAAAGCAATGCCAGTTTATCCGGATCAGGGATCTGTAAAGAAAATTGGAGATGTCTGGGTAGTAAAGCTTTGCAACGAAATGCAAGATTAGGGAGAAAATAGTGAAAAAGATAAATACAAGAACAATTGCTGCATGTATGGGTGGTATTGCATTTTTATTCATCTATGGTATTAGAATATTAAATCCCCTTTATACAGACTGGTTATTGACTGGAGGGGATCTATCCCAGCATTATCTAGGGTGGGAGTTTTTCAAGCGCGCTGACTGGTATTTCCCCTTGGGATTGACAGATCAGTTGGCATATCCAATGAAAACTTCTGTTATATATACAGATTCTATTCCTATATTTGCTGTTTTTTTTAAACTGTTTCGTCACATTCTTCCAGTACAGTTTCAATACTTTGGCATATGGGGACTTTTATGTTTTGTGTTACAGGGATATTTTGCAGCAAAGATTTTAGAGGAACGGCTGTCTTCCCATATTGCAGTACTAGTAGGTTCTGTTTTCTTTATTTTATCACCAGTTATGATTTTCAGAATGTACTATCATACTGCTCTGGCGGCTCATTGGTTGATCTTGCTGGCAATTTACTTTTGGGTTAAACATGAAAAAGAATATATGGATAGTCTCAAACCCACGATGCAATGGGGGATACTTGGAATTTTGATTGGTTCGATTCATTTGTACTTTGTACCAATGTGTGGAGCAATTCTTTTAGGATATATTTTGTGCAGTGTATGGAAAGAAAGGAAAGTACGTATTAGATTTCTCTACCCTGGTATTAGTTTTTCTGTGGGATTATTTTTGACAATTTACATTTTGGGAGGATTTAGCAGCGGAGCAGATACAGGAACCAATAATTTGGGGCTATTTAGTTTTAATCTAAATGCTTTTCTCAATCCCATGAGTTACTCTACTATTTTGAAAGAGTCATCTTTGTGGAACTGGCCATTTTATACGCAGGGACAGTATGAGGGATTCTCCTATTTGGGTATGGGAATCATTTTGCTGTGTATATGTGGTATTGTATTGATGGTAAAAAATATATTTAGAAGAAGGGTGCCATCCGTTTATCAGGTAATGGCAGTATTGATGAGCATTGGATTGATAGCTTTTGCAGTATCACCGACAATTACATGGAATGATAAGTTATTATTGCAGTTGCCATATTCCAGTACTTTATACAAATATTGGGGGATTTTTGGCTCCTGTGGTCGTATGGCATGGCCTGTAGTCTATTTTTTGATGATATTTGGAATTACTTCTATAGGTAATATGACATGGAAGCGAAAAGAAGTCTCCAGCGTAATAATAATACTGGCATGTTTGGTACAAGTGATTGATTTAAGTGGACAGCTATACAGAAGACATGAGAATTATAGTGAGAAAGTTGTATATCAAAGTCCCTTGGCTGACTCTGTATGGGATAATATTATTTCTTCAGGAGAATATAAGCATGTTGTGTGGGTAACTCATAATGTGGATCATGATGATGTGATGCAGGTAGCAATTCTTGCATTAGAAAATGATATGACAATGGGGAATTTTTATTTTGCACGAGGAATTGATAAGCGAGATATTATTGAAGAACAATTGCAAAATACATCTGAGGATTGTGTATATGTTTTTCTAAAGTCTGATGATACATTCGAATATGAAAGATATGAGAATTATGCGGACATACTGCATTTTTATCCATGGGGAGAATATATGATAGGAACAGTGAATGATTTATGATTTTAGCAATTAATTATGCAGATGAGAGCTTTGCTAAGGCACAGAAGTGGAATTTGGAAACAGCACTCCGTTGGGGTGCAGACAAGATAATTGGATATACACCGAAAGATATAGATGAGGAATTCAGAGAGAGGAATAAGGAAATTTTGGCTGCAAAGAAGGGAAATGGTTTCTACTTGTGGAAACCGTATTTTCTTAATAAGGCATATAAAGAATTGCAGGATGGAGATTATCTGATCTATACAGATGCAGGATCTATATACGTTAATAGGATTCAATATCTTATTGATTGTATGGAGAAAGAAAAAATGGATATCATGACTTTTTCCCTGGAAAAAGAAATGCTGGAACGTAAATACAACAAGCGGGATGCGTTTGTTCTTATGGGATGTGATTCACCAGAATATGCAAACACTCCACAGTCAATAGGCGGATATGTGGTATTAAAGAAATCTCCTTTTGTGGAAAAATTTTTAAAAGAAGATCTGGAATACGCACAGGATCCAAGAATTATTACGGAACAGGAAAATACACAGGGAAAACCAAACTATCCGGATTTTATAGTACATAGGCATGATCAGGCGATATGGTCTTTAATGGTTAAGAAATATCGCTTAAAAAGATTTAGAGATCCGTCACAATTTGGTATGATAAATTCATATGAAAAAGAAGTAGAGGAAAGAAGTACCTTTCCTCAGATTATTGACTCCCATAGAATGAATGTGGGAAATCAATGTGAACTAAAGTGGAAAAGAAGTAGATTAGGAAAATTATGCGTAAGGATAAAAGCACAAATAGAGAAGAGGAATCATGTTATATGAGGAAAAGAAGAAAAATATCAATATTCAGTTTCATAGCAGCAATTTGTTCGACGATTGCATTATTAGCTGATGTGGAAACAACGGGTAATCTATCCATGGCACTTAATGGAGATACAATAATATCTTTTATAGTAGTAGGAGGATTATTCGTAGTATATAGAAATGTATTGTTGAAGGAGAATAATTTTTGTGTATCAGCAGCGGTTAGAGCTAAAATTGGGAATGCGGTAATAGCCTTTCTTTTTTCTAGCTGTATGATTATTGGAAAGGCACAAAATGCTCATGCGGATCTAAAGTATCCCTTTTTGGCAATTATTATGTTTCCTGGATATTTATGGTTCTTTTATTTCCTGATTTCTTTTTGCACCCAGTGGCTTACGAAGACTATCAGTACGGATTACGTAGGAGTTTCGGGTAAAATAACAGAATGGATATTTGATCAGCATATTTTGATCAGCATATTTTTATTTGTTTTTTTATGTAGAATTCCTTATTTGGTTGCCTTTTTTCCATGTAGTATGTCTTGGGATGGAGGGGCGCAGATTAGTAATTTCTATGGAATAGAGATTTTTACCAATCATCATCCCCCATTATGCAGTTTCTTCTATGGAGCAATTGCGTGGTATTCTCAGAAGTGGGGATGTGCCAATCTGGGGATGTTCATGATTCCATTACTTCAGACAGCATTATCAGCATGGGCGGTTTCACAATTATGTGTATTATTACATAAGTTAAAAAGTCCATACTGGATGCGTTGGGGTACTTTATTATATTTTGCATTGTTTACGGTTTGGAGTATATTTGATGTGACGGTAATCAAAGATTCGATGTACTGGCAGTTCACTTTGCTGTTTGGAATAGAAGCTGCAAAGTGCTTGTATTTTAAAGATGATTTTTTTAAAAACAAGAAAAATGTAATAGGGATGATAGCTTATGCTATCCTTATGATGC
Source organism: Agathobacter sp. (assembly GCA_963596435.1). Taxonomy (GTDB): domain Bacteria; phylum Bacillota; class Clostridia; order Lachnospirales; family Lachnospiraceae; genus COE1. The sequence continues at coordinate 2,237 of CAVBMG010000116.1, read as the reverse complement.
AAATTCGTAATAATGGTGTATTTGTCTTGTTATTTATGGCTCCTTTTATCATTTTAATGTCCCCCAAAGGAAAAAAATGGTGTACAACAGCAATTGTAATAATCGCATTGGGGATATCGACATTATTAAATCAAGTAGTATATCCTGCCGCAGGGGTAATAAGTCTGGAAGATAAAGTGGACACATATTGTATTATGTTTCAGCAGACTGGGAAATATGTCCAAGAGCATTCTGAGGATGTTACACCGGAGGAACGAGAAGTTCTGGATAAGTTGTTTGATTATGAAGAACTGCAGAAAGCGTATGAACCTCATCTTGCAGACTGGGTAAAGAATTGTTTGAGAAAGCAGGAAGGCAGTGCAGATGATCCGACTGGAAGTTATTTTGCCAGCTTAAAGAAGGACTATTTCAGAGTCTGGTTCCAACAATTAAAAAAACATCCATTTACATATGTAGAGGCTTTCTTTGAATGTTCCTATGGATATTATTATCCAGATGAGGGAACATATAAAGAGGGGCTTGGCTTTTATGAAGAAGAGAGATATATGTTTACCAGAAGTATGTCTGATGCAAGCCAGATAGAAGGACTTACACGTGCCAGATTCTTGTTGGAACAGGTTAGCAAACTGGAATATGTTCCAGGTATTGGCATGTTGTACCGCTGTGGCTTTTATGCATGGTGTGTTATAGTTGCATTTATATATGCAGTTGTATGGAGAAAATATAAGATGGCAGTTATGACAATTCCTGCGGTGACAAATTTATTGGTGTGCATGATTTCTCCTGTTAATACTTGTATTCGTTATGCGCTGCCGACGATGTGCATGATTCCATTGCTTATTGCGCTGTTATGGCATGATGAGAACAGGGAGTCAAGGGATGAAATGGCTATATTGGTAGAAGAGGATAGAAAATGACATTAGTAGTAGATTGTTTCAAATTAGTACGTGGAGCGGGTAAGAGCATTGGCATTTATAATCTTGCACTCAATTTGGTAAGAAACTTGGTAGAAGAGAGGAAAAGAACGCAGGACAGTGAGATAAAGCAGTGTAGAATTGTAGTTCTGGGTAATGCTTATAATGAACAGGAATTCAATATACCGGGTGTAGAATTTGTGTGTATAGATCATAATCCGCTAAATAAGTTTAGATGTATATGGTGGGAATTGTTTGAAGTCTCAATAGTAGCCAGAAAATATCATGCTGACAAGATGATTCATCCACGCGGATATGCGCCTATACTCAAGACAACAAAGGAGTATGTTGTTATACATGATATGATTCCTTTTTATTATGACGAGCATTATAAAGGATACTTTAATCGTTTGGAAAATTTCTATATTATGTGGAGGTTAAAGGCATCAATTCGGACATGTGATAGAGTGATTACAATTTCAGAGGCTTCATGTGAAGACATATTGAAACGGGTGCAAGTATCAAAGGATAAGATATCAGTTATTTATAATGGATATAATCGCATTAGCGAGGTTACTATGCAAGGAATGAAAGAGAATTATATGATTGCAGTAACCTCCAATTTACCTCATAAAAATGCGGAAGGGATTGTTAAGGCTTATGAAAAGTATTGTTCCAAAACGAATAAAACTTTGAAACTTCGTATTATTGGAATTGCAGATGTGGCTCAATATCACTTGCCACAGGAGGTAAGAGATAATATTACTTGCTATAAATATATTGAATCAAATGAAGAAATGCATCAAATGATAGCTGCTGCTAAGATTTTTTTATTTGTTTCTTTGATCGAAGGCTTTGGTTTTCCACCAATTGAGGCAATGCAATTGGGAACTCCAGTTGTATGTTCACAGTGCAGTTCTTTGCCTGAAGTTGTAGGAAATGCAGCTATATTGGTTGATCCCACCAATCCAGAACAAATTGCGGATACATTAATACAATTGCAAAATGACGAGGAACTTCAAAAGGAACTGGTTGCCAAGGGATATCAGAATATTACGAGATTTTCATGGGAAAAATCTGCAGCTGAATATGCTGAGATCGTAATGAAATAGAAGCGATATTAGAATTATTCCATACCTGTATAAAAATGTTCTGCAAATTTTGAAATAGTAATTAATGCTGTAGTACATGAAATAACAAAGATTGCAGAGGTATGATCTGTAAAATACATGATGCCACTGATTACAATAATGAGCCCAAGCAGAATACATACCTGCTTGGGAAAACTGTCTTCAGGAGCATGCTTATAGTCTCTATAAACCT
>CAVBMG010000115.1:0-8320 GCA_963596435.1 Agathobacter sp. | reverse complement strand
CATCCAGAGCATCCAGAATTGCCTGTGTTCTCTTATTCATATCCATTCTCCTCCTTTATTATCATGTAATGTAACTATTCAGACCTCGTAGTACGCTGCATCATAGGTCAGGGGATCTCTCTTCTGATAGTCAAAAAGTATCGCCGCTTTTTGTGACAGTTGTGTCATTTCCGTATTCTGTTGCCACACAGGGTATGTGAAGTACTCTATATGTGTCATTTTCATCAACTGCTGCGGCTGATACCCTTCATAACCTGTCAGATACTGGGGATTCTGTGCCTCCTGCCTGTAAAAGGCTCTAACCTGTTCCTTTTCTTCCTCTCCCTGCTGCCAACAAAGAGCAAACGCAGGACGACTCTTCAGATTCTCTCTCAGATACATATCAAAAGTCAGAAGCTGTGCATACAGCTCACTTCTTGCCGGTGCTTTCTGCTGTGCAAACTCCAGCAATACCTGATAACGATATGCCCTCGCCGGGGTATTGATATAATATCCCTTCTCTTCATAGTATTGTGACAGTGCTTCATACATGGCAAAGGGTGAAGAAAACTCTCTCTCCAATACAGGAAGTGTATGCGTAAACTGGCAGCTGTTATAGTACAGCTCCACCATTTCCTCGATTCCCTTGAGTCTGAGCACATCATCATAGGGAAGCCATCTGGAATACAGCACCTCATAAGGTGGACGGCTATTATACACAATACCGTATTCTTCTGCCCTTTCCTCAATAGGAGAGCCTTTTAATACCTTCAAAAAGCCCAGCTGTAACTGCTGTGGTCTCATGGCGTATACATCATTAAAAGAAGTGACAAAGCTGTCATAATCTTCATACGGTAATCCTGCGATCAGATCCAGATGCTGATGAATGTTATGAAAGCTGTGTATCTTATCCACGACCTGACGCAAATGTTCCAGACTCATATAACGGTTGATCGCATGCAATGTCTGCTCATTTGTAGACTGTACACCAATTTCAAGCTGAATCAGTCCCGGTCTCATTTGTTTCAGAACCTCAAGCTCCTCCTCTGTCATCAGATCTGCCGCTATCTCAAAATGAAAATTAGTGACACCATTGTCATTTTTAAGTAAATATTTCCAGATAGCCAATGCATGCGCTGCATTACAGTTAAAGGTTCTGTCTATGAACTTCACCTGAGATACCTTATGATCCAGAAAATACTGTAATTCTTTCTTTACAGTCTCAATGTCTCGCAGCCTCACACTCTTATCTATGGCAGACAGGCAATATGCACACCGAAAAGGACACCCTCTCTGGGATTCATAATAAATAATCCTGTTCTGAAATTTGCCAAGATCCTCATACAGAAAAGGAAGCTTACTCATATCAGTCAACTCTCTTGGCTGCGTGCGTCCCTGTGGCAGCACCAGTCCGGGTATATCCTGCAATTGTCCTTTCTGTGCATGATAGAAACGTACAAGTTGTGTGAAAGTCTCTTCACCCTCTCCTACCATAATTCCAGTCAATTGCGTATATTGTGCCAGAATCTTCTCTGCATGAAAAGACACCTCTGGTCCACCAAGCCACAGCTTCGTATCCGGCAACAGCTTGGGCAGCTCCGGTAATAATTCCTGTATTGTATTCCAATTCCATATATAACAGGAAAAGGCAGCTATATCCGGTCTATGCCGGTAAATATCTGCCAAAATATTTTCTGTATTCTGATTAATCGTATATTCTGCAATCTCTATCTCTACCTTTGGCAAATCGCCCAGGGCTGCCTGTGCATAAGCCCTGAGACTATATACTGCCGGATTAGAGTGGATATATTTTGCATTTACTGCAATTAAAAGTACTCGCATCTATTTCTCACACTTGTCCTCATAAACGTTCTGAAGCTTCACCAGGTTCATTTCATAATCCTGCATGTTCTTCTGCTTCATGGTAGAAAGCATCAGTCCTGCAAAGAATGCCTGAATGGCACTTAAATACACAAAACAGCATACAATCAGCGTCGGGAATCTAAGAACCAGACCACTGCTTGCGTAATCACATAATACCGGTATCAGGAACAGCGTAGCAATCAATGCCAGCAATACCGCAATCCATGAAAAGAATCCAAAAGGCTTGTAGTTCTTATATAATTTGACAATTGTCATAAGAACCTTCATACCATCTGAATAGGTGTTCAATTTAGACACACTGCCCTCTGGTCTGTCACGATACTGAATAATGACATTCTCCACACGCATATTCTTGTCAATTGCATGGATGCTCATTTCTGTCTCTATCTCGAAGCCTTTTGATAATACCGGGAATGACTTTACAAAGAGATAGCTGAACGCACGATATCCAGTCATAATATCACGGATATTACTCTTAAACATGCGATTGATCGTTCCTCTTACCAGGGAATTACCAAAATTATGGAAAGGGCGTTTATTCTCTTCAAAATAGGAAGAAGACAGTCTGTCCCCCACTACCATATCCGCATTACGCTGTAATACTGCATCACACAGCTTTCTTGCTTCATCTGCAGGATACGTATCATCACCATCTGTCATTACATAACATTTGGCATCAATTTCACGAAACATTCTTCGGATAACGTTGCCCTTACCCTGCTGATATTCATAACGAACAACAGCACCTGCCTTTCTGGCAATCTCATCCGTTCCATCTGTGGAATTATTATCATATACATAAATGACAGCCTCAGGTAATGCTGCCTTAAAATCCTTTACGACCTTCTCTATCGTTTTGCTCTCATTGTAGCAGGGAATCAATACTGCTATTTCGTCCATACTTTTCTCTCCCTTATTCTTTATGCAGTAAATGGCATATTTCACCATATTGTATATTATACCAAATCGAGTTAAGTATATCATTGATAGGAATATGTGTCAAAATAACAGATTACATTTTTCTCTTAATTCGCTGACTTTTCCTCTATATACAAATCCATCCATGCCACATTCCCTGGCAGCCAGAATATTCTTCTCTGTATCATCAATAAAAAAACATTCCTGTGGCTTTAAATTAAACATGGAAAACATATCTTCAAATGCCCGCCTGTCTGGTTTAATCAGCCCACGTTCACAGGACACCCATATGCCATCCATATAGGAAATAGACTTGATATAAGCAAAAAACTTTTTATACAGGAAGCTCACATTGGACATGAGATAGAGCTTATAACCATGATTTTTTAATTCCAGTATCAGATGTTCCATTTCAGGGTTCGGATCGTTAATCTGCCTGAAATTTTCCACAAACTTCCTGATTCTCTCATCCTGCCTATGCTGATATTGCTCACAGAAGATCTGACACGCCTCTTCTATGTCCAATCCTCTGTCCATTTCAATCCAGGTATTGCTTTTTGTCATTTCCTGATATAATGTAAACTCTGTCTCAGAATGAGAAATTGATTTCATATATTCTGCCATTGTGCTTTTAGGAAGCACACCACCCATATCAAAGATATAATTCTTTATCATATAATTCCTTCATTTCCTTTATCATTGTGTGTACTTTATTCTGAATCTCTTCCGGCTCGATCACCCTGGCATAAGGACCATAGGACAATATGTAATCATAAAACCAGCTCTCTCTGGCATTTGGTATCGTACAGACCAGCCCCTCCTTGCGCTCAACAATGGCAGAAGCCGGCAGCTCATCATATATGCGATATGCCATACATTTCTGCACCAGAATTTTCACAGCAAAAGCAGGCTCTTTTATAAGATAATGTCTCGGTTCTTCTTTTGGCAGAACCAAGGGATCAAATCTCTCTTCCAGAACGGTAAGATGCGCCATTCTGTGTAATTTAAAATAACGAAAGTCCTGTCTTTTCTCACAATATCCATACAAATACCACGCCTGCGCTCGAAATACCAGCTTGCAGGGGCATATCGTACGAAACTCCGGGATTCCTTTTTTCATATAATCAAAGGAAAGCTTCTTATGCGACAGAATTGCGTCTTTTAACTGGCGAAATCTATCCTGGTCAAAATTACCTTCATTCCAGGTGTCCAACTCTATCTCGATCCAGTCCTGCGCTACCTCTCCAAAGAAATCTTCAAGACGGCTAAGAGCCTGTTTCTCATCATCATAGGCAACCGTTCCCAATACTTTCATGGAGGATAAAATGCTGCTTTTCTCTTCTTCCGTCAGGACTTTCTTATTTAATACAAAATCAGAAAGCAGGGAAATTCCTCTAAAGGCTCACGCCCACAGAGCAGATGACATTTTCACAGCAATCCGCATTGCAAAAGAATTTGATGTAAAACTTACTATTGAACATTGTACAGACGGTGCTCTGATCGCAGAAGATCTGGCAAAAGAAAATTATCCGATTGCAGTTGGTCCTTCTTTCGGACACGCTACCAAATATGAATTAAAAAATAAATCCTTCAAGACACCCGGTATTTTATCAAAGGCTGGTTGTCAGGTTTCTATCATTACAGATGCTCCTGTCATTCCACAACAGTATCTTTCCCTTTGTGCCGGACTTGCAGTGAAATCAGGCATGGATGCTTTTGAAGCATTAAAAGCCATTACCATTCACCCTGCAAAGCACCTTGGCATTGCCGACAGAGTAGGAAGTATTGAGGTTGGAAAAGACGGCGACTTTGTCATTAGTGATGGTAACATCATGGATTCTGCCACAAAAGTAAATTATACCATAGTAAATGGTACGGTTGCTTTTTCTCAGGTTGATTAATATACCCGATAGATTTAGTCATATCCGGCATTCCTGCATAATATGTAAGTAAATACAAATTTATGCAGGAGGTTTATTATGAACTGTCCAAATAATAAATCCGGAACTTGCTGCAATGGCTGTGGTTCCTGTGGCTCTTATACGCCGATTCAGGGTCCACCCGGGCCTATGGGTCCAGAAGGTCCACGGGGCGAGCAAGGACCAAGAGGGGAACAGGGTCCTATGGGTCCTCGCGGTGTGAAAGGAGAAACCGGTTGTCCAGGTCCAGTTGGTCCAAGAGGAACTGCCGGTCCTATGGGTCCAAGAGGTCCTCAGGGAGTTCGCGGTGATACCGGTCCGAAAGGTGACACTGGTGACATGGGTCCTCAGGGCATTCAGGGAAATCCAGGACCAGTCGGTCCTAAAGGGGATAAGGGTTCCGTTGGACCTAAGGGTGATCCAGGACCCATCGGACCTCCGGGTCCAAAGGGTGATCGTGGCGAGAAAGGGGATCGTGGTCCCATTGGCGAGCAGGGTCCTCCCGGAATACAGGGGCCTCAGGGTGAACTGGGTCCCCAGGGAATCCCGGGTGACAAAGGATGTCCCGGACCGCAAGGTGAACAGGGCATTCCCGGTCCAGAAGGTCCCGCCGGTCCCAAAGGTGATCCAGGACCTAAAGGTGACAAGGGTGATACCGGACCTAAGGGTGAAAAAGGCGATACCGGTGAGCAGGGTGAACAGGGCATTCAGGGCCCCAAAGGTGACAAGGGCGATACTGGTCCTCAAGGTGAAAAAGGCGATACCGGTGAGCAGGGCGAACAGGGCATTCAGGGTCCACAAGGTGAAAAAGGTGACTCCGGTGAAACACCTGCGATTACCGTTGTAGAAGATACCCCTATCAACTACAGGTTAAACTTCAAAACATCTACAGACGATATTACAACGCCCAACCTGTTTAAACCTCTTGACGAATATCATGTGGATCTCTCCGCTTCCGGCAGTACACTGAATATTCCCTTAGGAAGCCTGATCCTGACCTACCAGAATACCACGTCCTCATCTGTGCGAATCAGTGTGGCTGCCAAAGATACTGCCACTCCTGTCCTTACCGACATACGGCGAATCACCATATTTAATGCCGGCTCCATTGAATCGCTGACTTTAAATAATACTACTTTGTCTACACGATTAGTTCTTGATGATCTCGTATACAGCCAGTCACAGGAATCTCATAGTATGCTTATCCGCCAACAGGACCCAGCTACCAAACTCTGGTCGCTGTGTGAAATTCACTCTTTTATCTCTAACGGAGGCGCCAGAACCTCTATCTGGGTACAATGGAGTGAAACGAATGTCAGCTATGAAGCACCTGCCACATAAAATACATGTGCTTTTTCCATAAGAATCTAAAAATACAGGCAATGCAATCCTCGCATTGCCTGTATTCATATGTCAAGCAGTGACATTTGTTCATATTTTTGTGGGAACTCATGAAGATACTGAAAGCACTCTTTGATCTGATACATCATTCCATTTTTCACACATACTTCCTTAAAAATCTCTAACAGCTTCTCATTATTGGGACTTGGAATATCATATGCATTTCCATAGGTTCTGATATATTTATTCTTCATACCCGGAAAATGTTTATCCAGTGCTTTATAAAAATACTCTCTGTCACCATCCCGCAATGTAACTCCCATTCCAAAGCATATAATGCCTTTTACTCCTGCTTCTACACAGTACTCAAGGATTCCCCTGATATTTTCTTCTGTGTCATTAATGAATGACAATATAGGAGTAAGCCAGACAACTGTAGGGATTCCAGCCTCCTTAAATTGCATCAAGACTTCAAAACGTTCTTTAGTTGTGGAAACATTTGGCTCCAGTATCTTGCAGAGCGTTTCATCATAGGTCGTCATTGTCATCTGGACAACTGCTTTTGTTTTATTGTTAATTGATTTTAACAAATCCATGTCTCTAAGTACTCTGGTTGATTTTGTCTGAACTGCTACTCCATATTCGTATTGATCTATTAACTCCAGACATTTGCGGGTAAGCCCCAGATTTTCTTCTATATGAAGATAGGGATCACACATAGCTCCTGTTCCGATCATGCATTTTTTCCGCTTAGATTTTAATGCCTTTTCCAAAAGCTGTGGTGCATTTATCTTCACTTCAATATCTTCAAATTCATGCGTAAAACCATAGCACTTACTCCTGCTGTCACAATAAATACACCCATGTGTACAACCACGGTAAATATTCATACCATTGTTACTGGAAAGTATTCCTTTTGCTTCTACAAAATGCATCCCCTTCACGCTTCGCTTTCTTCAATATTAAAAGTGTTTTTATTATAGCACTTTTAATACGCCAACTGTATGTCATATTTATCACCGCTCCTATCTCAGCAATATGACTAACAATGACGATATTATATCTCCATAAAAACGGTCTAATACATTTCTATTTGTTCAAATCTTCTTTTATATTATTTATCCATTCATGAATAATGCTCTCTGCTGTTTCCAGATGATCCTTTCCCATGGAATCAAACCGAATCTGTATTTCATGCATAAAATCAGCACCTTTGCATTTTGCCTTTATATCTCGTATAACATGCCCTGACCATCCGCCGTTGGTCATAAATGGGATAACCGTTTTCCCAGAAAAATTATTTGTTGTCAAAAAGGTAAGCACCGCAGGAGCCATAGTATACCACCATGTCGGTGTTCCTATTGCAATGATATCATAATCTGAAATATTTACGGATAACGGATTTATCTGTGGCATGAAACCAGCTTCCACTTCTCTTTGCCCCTGGTCTACAACCTCTTCATGACTGCCCTTGTATGGCTCTGTTGTCTCAATTCTTGCTATATCTGCGCCTGTCTCATTAGCAAGCTGCTCTGCAATCCTTTTCGTATTTCCATTTGACCATGAATAGTATACAACTAACATTTTTTTCATTATCTTTCATCTCCTCCATTAAATCTCTAATGTTTCTTATAAATTCTACTGTGTATTCCAGAAAAAGCGAAGACCATTGTACGTATATTCATCACATGCCTTCTGGTCATGTTCGTAACCTTCTCTCTCCAAAAAGGAAAGATTACCATCTGCCTCATTATTTGCCAAAGCAAACATGCCGTCAGAATCATCATATGCCATTTCCATAATCTGCGCTTTAAATGCACTGTACGCAAAATCATTTGTTCCAGATGCAGAGAAGATAAAGAAATCATTCGGACCATATCCCTGCTGCTTGACCAGATTTGCCATATATTGTCCATCTGTGCCATAGTTTCCGCTCATCGGCATAAAATATCTGAAATAATCCAGACAATAACGGAACGTGTTCCCTGTTGTTCTGCCGGAGTTTCATATCCGTCAGGTATATATTCCAGTTCACTTGATATTACACTGTTATCATGCATTTTACTCCGATCCAATGCTTCCATTAATGAACTTTCTTCACTCTCTATTGTGTTTTCATTAACTTCCATATTGTTATCACCATTTTCAGGTCTTCCTCTAATACATCATTTACTTTAAGTTCTAATATAAGTATAACAAAAAGAGACTCCGATAAGAAGTCTCTCCAGACTGTAGACAAACTGGTTCTGAAGCTCATGCTTCGAACCAAGTTTGTCTTT
>CAVBMG010000114.1:0-8340 GCA_963596435.1 Agathobacter sp. | reverse complement strand
CCACAATTCAAATGCCTGTGCTACCGATTCTGCCCTGAACAAACTCCATGCAAAAGTACAGAATACAAAAGTGATTCCCATACGTAATACTTTTGGGATTCTATCTATCCATTTGCTGAATATTTTATGCAACACATTGGCAGCGCCATTTATGATTCCCCATAAAATAAAAGTCCAGTTTGCCCCATGCCATATGCCACTGACAAAGAAAACAATCATTACATTAAGGTACGTCCTTATCTTACCTCTTCTGCTGCCGCCAAGTGGAATATATACATATCTGGTAAAGAATCTGGTCAGGGTCATATGCCATCTGTCCCAGAAATCTACAATAGATACCGCCTTATAGGGTGAATTGAAATTCACCGGCAATTCTACATTAAACATATAACCAATACCATATGCCATATCACAATAGCCGCTGAAATCAAAATAAATCTGTAAAGAATAGCATACCATGACCAGCAAAATGGTTGAACTATTCAGCTCTCCGACCGCCTGATACCCTATCGTCACAACTTTGGAAAAGGTATCTGCAATCAATACTTTCTTTGCAAGTCCTAATACAAACGCGTAAATTCCCTTACTGAAACTCTCTGCATCTATCTTCTTTCTACCTTTATCCCGGAACTGTGGAATTAATTCATTGTGGTATACAATCGGTCCCGCTATCAACTGTGGAAAAAAAGAAACATAAGCTGCATATTCCAGCAGACTGTATTTCTCACAATCCTGTCTATAGTAATCTATCACATATGACAGCTGCTGAAATGTATAGAAGCTGATTCCCAGTGGTAGAACTACACGAAGCAGATGAATATCTGTCTTTAAGACTGCATTCACATTCTCTATAAAAAAATCGTAATACTTATAATAAAATAAAATGCCAAGATTTAGCAGTATTCCAACAATCATGAGCAACTGCCTGCTTTTATGGCGTTTCACCCTAGACATACCTTCTACCAGAAGATAATTTAACAAAATACTTACTATCAGTATGAACAGATATTGTATACTGTTATAGCCATAGAACCACATGGACATGCCAATCAGCCATGCCATACTAAGCTTATATTGTTTGAAATGATTTAGCCCGTAATATCCAGCCAAAGTCAATGGCAGAAATAGGAAAATAAAGATATAAGAATTAAATAACATATGTTTTGTCCTTATTTATTTCTAAAAGGTATAATGACACTCTCATATAATTTGTTTATGGCCTTATACCCTGCGGGAGACATCAGAAAAATACGCATTCTAGCAACATCTCCTTTACCTTCATAGGCATTTTGATATACTCTCAGAACTTCCTTTTTCTCATTTTTCATCATAGTTGCAATACGTCTTGCCGCATTCCTTGTAGTTGATATCTGAGATAGCTCCATATAATATGATAACATTCTACGATAAAAATAATACGCTGCCATATCTCCCATTTGATCTGAAACATGCTGTCTAATATAAGCTATGTGCTCTTTCCAGAAAGGGATTTCATCGCCAAACATCCTCTCTGTACGATTTACATTCATAATACTGCCTTCCCGGTCAAGCACATAATTATACAGACATTCATCTATATATACTGCCCTGTCCAGTTTACAGAATGCCCTGGTTGTGTACATGATATCCTCAGAATTTTTTCCAACTGGGAAAAGGACTCCCTCTACAACTTCTCTTGCAAACAGTTTACTCCATACAGAATTGTAGACAACATATTCATCCGTATCTGATAAATATACCTTCAGGATTCCTTCCCTGTCAAAAGCAGTAATCCCGCCATTACCACCCGTCTCTATTCTATCCTGATAAACCTTTGCATATCGGCACACTGCTACCTGTGCATTGTTTTCTACGCAGGCAGCATACATCTTCTCATACATCTGAGGTTCTATCCAGTCGTCACTGTCAACATAACCAATATAATTACCACCAGCAACCGCTAATCCGGCATTTCTGGCATCTGATAATCCTCCATTTGTTTTGTGTACGACTTTAATCCGCTCATCCTGTACTGCATACTTATCGCACATTGCAGGGGAATGATCTGTAGAACCATCGTCTACCAGAATAATTTCCAGATTATGATAAGTCTGATTTATTATGGAATTTACGCATCTCTCCATATATTGTTCCATATTATATACAGGAACAATTACAGATATTAAATCATTTTTATTCACACACTTGTCCATTCTGATCCAATAGAATCCAGTTTTTCCAATTTTGCTTTACATGCGCAGCTGTTGTTGTCTCATAATTATCATGATGTAATGGTCGTATCATGATTTTCTCCTTATTTTGATTCAACCTGGCTCCCCACATACTGAATGTACTGTTTGCACAGATATTATGCTTACATTTGCTCATAAGCTGCATATCATAAATTCCATCTGCCTCACTATTCCAATCTACAACATGCATATTATCCTGGTGATAATGTTGTTTCGCATACTCTACATCATCAGAGAAAATATAGTATACCGGATTGCTAACTCTTTCTTCTATATATGTCATTGCGCCTTTATAATACTCTTCAGTACAGATTCCCATATATCTGGCTCCATCTGCCACTGTCAGATAATCCGTTCTCCGAATATGGATACTAATCGCATTCTCCTTCTGCATCTGCTCTATGCACTGCTGATTTCTTAGATCATTACTTATCGGAAACTGTAACTTTTCCTGTAACAGTGGAATGATATCTTCATAATACCGCTCACAATTCCAGAATCCGTATAAATATACATCATCCATATCAAAGATCTCCGGCATATACTCTTTGCTTTCCCTTATCGTCTTATCTTTTCTCCCAAGAAGTTTTCTGCGAATCTTAGCAGTAAGCAGACCTGAATTATCCAGAAGTTTTATTCTATCATCAGAAGTTGCCTTATCGTATTCTATAGCAGGAAACCGATCAAGTCCAAGACCTCGCCATTCTTTATCCTCTCCAGCCTCATCATTATATGCATACGTATCCAGTTTCACCTTTTTCCCAAGTCTTTTCATTTTTTCATAAAGAGCATATTGATATAATTGATTACCTAATCCACCCATCACATGAATTAAAATCATAGATTTCCTCGTCCTTTATTTCTGTTCCAACAGGAACAATTTAGCTGTCGAATCCACAACTGCTGTCGTTTGATAACCTACAGATTCTAATGCGTTCACTATTGTATCATGTTGTCCAGATACCACATAAATCTGCTTTGGCAGACCATCAGGATAAACATTCTCATTCAAAAAAGATATCCATTCCCCATCACTATAATTCAATGTTTCTAATGTTTCATTGCAATAAATCTGATTCCAGTCGGATTCCTGATACTCTTCACTATGTGTCAAGTAATATACAAATGCATACCTCTGATGGAAATTGACAAAAGTCGGAACTTCTTCTCCATCATCTGCCCGCCATGTGCTGACCACAGTTCTTAAATCACTTTTTGCCCAGTGATTGCTGATTCGATAATCTCCATATGTGCAATATAAAACCATGGCAATTACAACTCCAACACTTATAAATGGTGATACCTTACGCATCCATTGTTTGTCACTTTCCTTGAAGATCATAACCGTTTCATATAAAATAACTGCAATCAAAATAAACCACAGCGGAAATATAAACAAATTATAACGATTACCAAACCAGCCATATGCATAGATATTCAGTGTTGTAATCACGTAATAAATAAGAAATACCCATATATTACATCTGATAAAAAACTTAACTTCTTTTCTATGCGTCTTTCTATAAACAAATATGCCAAGACCCAATAGCGCAAAAAGAATGATCCATATTGCCCATGTTATCTTCTCTGCATCTCTGTCATAGTCCAGCATACACCAACGAAGCACCCACATCAGACTGTCAAAGAAATCCAGTATGATATTATTATCAGTTATCTCTATCGGTTTGTTTGCTCCAAGTGTGCTGATTGGATTGGTAGATTGAGGTAACATGAAGAAATAAAGTAAAGGAATTCCAGCTCCTACACCAGCTACGGCATAAGATATCATAGCAGACCAGAATGTTTTCTTCTCGCCTGATTTCCAATAATATACTAACAATTGCAGCGCCATTGGTATAATGACAAATACAGCGCCATAATGTGTATATACATCTACTACACATAAAACTGTAAACATAATTACTCTTTTAATCGTGATTTGCTCTAATATAAACAGGTATAGATATACAGTCCAGATTAACAGCATAATTAAAAGCATATATTCTGATGCTTCTTTCACATAATACATCAAAATATAAATACTGGAAAACACAAAAACAGACAATGTAGCTGAAAATCTGCCACACAGTTTCTTTATGACCAGATATAAACCAATTACTGCAATGAAGCCCATTACTACACTGGAAAAACGATACCACCACTCACTGTCATGAATCTGCAACCAGATACACATCAACCAGTTATATAAAGGAGGCTGCTGCTGAATATACGCCATACGTTCATACATGGTCGTATATTGTGTCACGCCCTGGATGGCTCCTTTTACTGGTATGGAGCAATAATATTCCATTGATTCATCCTGCCAGATTGGCGCATTGGTCAATTTATATAATGCCATGATCCAATAATATATAAATGCAAGTCCTGCCGTTACCCATTCAGGTACTTTGAATTTTCTCAGTGTCTTCACTCTTCCATTCCTTTCATTTAAACAAACTTCGCACTAACACAAATCATAGCACAAGATTACAAATCGGTAAACTGCTTTTAAATACCACCTTTTATTCAATACTCCTGAACCCCTGCTTCAATGTATCTCCTCTGAATTCTATCTCCACTTTTCTTGGAATTGCGGGAAATGCATCATATCCCACTCTGTCACCACTTACCGGATAGTAGAACGTAACTCCATTGACTTCATAAGAATCCAGCTCATAGCTTCCGTAATTCTGTTGCTCCACATAATATGGCAGGTTACTCTGTATTACAATATAGCCCCCTAACGACCCTATTTTCATAAGTCCTAACATCAGAAGCAGTATACACAGGATTCTATCCAGGATTCCTGTATCTGCAAGTTTTATTTTAATACAGATTGCAGTCCACATCATACCGCCAGTCAGCGCTATCAACAGTAATATATAGGCATACCCATATCTGATCAGTGGCGCTGATAACTGCCAGAACAGATAAGATGCTGCTATTGCCAGCCACACCAGCCCAATGTCTTTTATCTTATCAGCTTTTCTTCTAAACAAGACAATTATAAACATAATTAATCCCAGAATGATGCTTATTATATCTGCAATAATAAATAATTTACCCAACATCGGCAGCATAGTCTGAAACCACTGTGGGAACCATTCTGTCATTGGGATATTTACCAGTACCGCATTATTCAAGCCCCTTCCCCAGGTCTTAATCTCCGCAGCATCCAAAGTTGCTGCCTGGGCAGGAATCTTCCAGTCTACAGAAAATATATCCAACACCGGAAAAGGATATAACAAATATCCTGATATCCATACTGTCCTTATAAGCCATGGTGTTATAATTCCAATGCCCATGCATAGATAAAGTATAATTTCTTTCCAGCGTTTCTGCTGTATCAGCATAATAGTCGGCTTCAGAACCAGTATTAGGATCAATCCGGCTGTCAGTTTCAGGGATACTGCATAGACCCCTGCCACGCATAGCAATGCATAGGGCGTTACATTATCTGCTTCCTTTTCATCCTCTAATTGATTCAGCCATTTGACGATGATATAGAATACTGTGCACATAATCGCATAATCGGAAGCAGGCGCCATAATATCACTATATATCAACGTCAGATAGAACAATGCTGCTGCCCTTGCAAAATCCGATAACAGCAGCTTCTTCCGTTTCCATGCACGCACGATACGTAATGCCTCTACACTGAGAATCAATGCTATCAGCCCATTTACACTATGCATGGACTGTCCAAATATATATGGCATACTGTAAAGCGCAGACAACGCAAAAAAGGAACTGTTATAGGCAAACCTTACATGAATATTGCCCAGTCCCTTCACTATTCCATATTCTTCTATCCAGCGTATACTTTGCGCATGATACAGGTCAGAATCGTAATGCATATATCCTCTGGATGTACAATATGCCCATATAAGAACCACTATTGCAAATCCAATGCCTTTTAAGACTGTAGCTTTCTTTTTCTGTAGCTGCATCATATATGATAGTTGTCCTCTACCATAAAAAAGCGATATTGCACATATCATCAAAAGTACCAGATTTGCAAGGATTCCAACCTTATAGAATAAACTCCATATCTGTGCATAGACAGTTGCTGCAATCAGTCCCATTGCCAGAAGACTGTCTGCTTTGCTGATCTGGTAATGAAGTCTGTTCCTGGTAAATGCAGCACCGCCTATCCCAAGGCACATTGTCGTAAATGCGATATAGAGCCAGTTAATCAGAACTGTAAGCATTATGCTACCCTCTCATTGACCATCCAGCTCTGGAACATCAGAATATACCATATCTGATCTCTCCAGTTGTCATGTTCCACATAATCATTCCAGATATGCCATACCACATCCGGATTCAGGATTCCCTGCTGCTCCAGCATTTTTCTGTCTATGAGACTTTCTGCCCATTCACGAAGCTGTGGCTCTTTGAGCCATTTCATAATGGGAATTGAGAAGCCCTTCTTGGGTCTGTCCATCATTTCCTTTGGAACATATCGGTAAAGGACATCTTTTAATACCAGCTTGCCCTCATCACCCTGTTTCTTATATTCCATAGGAATTGTCCATGCAAATTCTACTACATCCTTGTCCAGCATAGGGACTCTGGTTTCCAGAGATACTGCCATTGCTGTTCTGTCCACCTTTACCAGAATGTCATCGGGATGGTACATTTCCATATCCATGAGCATAATACAATTCTGAG
Source organism: Agathobacter sp. (assembly GCA_963596435.1). Taxonomy (GTDB): domain Bacteria; phylum Bacillota; class Clostridia; order Lachnospirales; family Lachnospiraceae; genus COE1. The sequence goes on along the minus strand of CAVBMG010000114.1, from coordinate 1,435 downwards.
TATCCCTCAGATCTCCATACGGATTCAGATTCTGTTTATATCCATGAACCTGTCTCTCTAATGGAATCTCTTTACTCAAAGGCTCTTGGGCATTAGATAGTTCATACAAGTTCTCTGGACTCTTAGCTCCTAATAGATATGCCTTGGTCTGCAGAACCTGATTATTTTTCCCAAATGGAGCATGTAACACCAGTTCACTGCATAATTTGCGAAGTCCATATGGATAACTCTTCATTTTACCCCAAATTCGATTAATGGAAGAATAACAACCATATCCACAGAATAATTCATCCCCCGCATCTCCACTTAAAGATACCGTAACATGTTCTCTGGTCATTTTACTTACCAGATAGGTAGGAATCTGTGATGAATCTGCAAAGGGTTCTCCAAACATCCTGGGCAATTTAGGAATCACTGCCTTGGCATCTTCTTCTGTAATGTAAAGCTCTGTATGTTCTGTTCCAAGATGCTGTGCAATTTCTTTTGCATAAATTGCCTCATTGTATTTGGGATCATCCATTCCTATTGTAAAGCTTCTCACCTTGCGGCTTGATTGTGCCTGCATCAGAGCCACTACTGTGCTGCTGTCAATTCCTGCTGAAAGGAATGCTCCTACTGGCACATCGGCTACCATCTGATCTTTGATAGAGGCTTTCAACAATCTTTCTAATTCATCTGCTGCCTCTTGTCTTGTTCCTTTAAACGGATGCTCTTCCCCATACTTGGCTGCTTCTCTCACCGACCAGTATGCACTGATCTTAGGCTCTGTATAAGGTGCGTCCATTTCCAACATACAGCCTGCATCCAGCTTATAGATATTCTCATAAATAGAATATGGAGCAGGAATATATCCATGAATAAAGTAGATCTGCAATACCTTCGTATCAATCGCATTGTGAAAATCATTCAGTTGTGTAATACTTCCCAGATCAGAAGCAAACGCAAAATGTCCATTTACAAATCCATAATAAAGAGGTTTTTCTCCAATTCGGTCACGGATCAATGTCAACTTCTTAGTCTGTCTATCCAGCAAAGCAATAGCAAACATTCCCTTACACATGGCAATCGTTTCTCTGACACCATATGCTTCAAAAGCTTCCAGAAGCACTTCTGTATCAGAGAAACCACGAAAAGCCGTCACTTTATGTTCTGCAAGAAGTTTGTCACGAATTACTTTATAATTATAGATTTCTCCATTATATACGCACATATATCTGCCGGAGGCTGACTGCATCGGCTGTGCACCATTCTCTGATAAGTCCACAATAGATAATCTGCGATGTCCAAATACTACACTGGCATCCTCATTTGCCCAGAAACCGCCTGCATCAGGTCCACGATGCAGCATTCTTTCATTCATTCTGTGTATATTTTCTTTCCAGTTCGTTGGATGGTTACAAAATCCTGCAATTCCACACATAGGCAATATCCTTTC
>CAVBMG010000113.1:6765-8378 GCA_963596435.1 Agathobacter sp. | reverse complement strand
ATTGCAAACAATTACTATGTTTTTATCAATAATACAGCTTGTATTTAAACTAAAATCACCCTGTAATATGTCGTAGGTCAAATTCTGAATTGCTTTAATTGCTTTTTGATAAATCCCATTTTCTAAATTATTGTACCATACTTTACAAATCTGTATAAAAATCAAATAATAAGAATCTAAGCTAATCTCAACCCCTGCATCACATGCTTCCATTAATAATCTTTTTATATTTTCTTTACTGTCACTGGTAAGCAGTTCTTTCCACCATTCCTGCGATACAATATTCTCATTCTTTTTCCACAGCGTTCCCAATCTGCTTTTTTCTTCTATATCTCTTTTTTGTACCAGTGATTCTAGTACCCTGGTTATTTCTGCCTCTAATTCCTCAAAATTTAATGGTTTTACCAAATACCCACTTCCTTTTAATTTCAGTACCTCCTGGGCATAACTAAAATCTGAATGGCAGGACACTATGAGAAAAGCCGTATTCATCTTTCTTTCATTTATCCATCGCAAAAAATCAAGTCCGGATTGCTCCGGCATTTCAATATCGCTAATAATCAAGTCAATTTGTTCATCTTTACATATTCTTTTTGCCTGCTCTACGTGAAAAGCCGTCAACACCTGATCTATACCTAATTTCTCCCAGTTAACCAAATTTTTTATGGCTCTGACGCTATATATTTCATCATCTACAATTAAAGCTTTCATTAAATCCTCAACTTTCCGTTTGGCTGATATGCTTTTGTGCTGGTATCCTAATCCGTGTACAGGCACCATCGCTATTCCATAATTCAAGTGCTGTTTCCTGACAATACAAAAGCTTCATTCTCTGATACACATTTATTATTCCTATATGTTTATTTTCTTTTATCCAATAATCACCACGTTTTACATCCTCCAACATATCACTTGGATAACCATTTCCATTATCCATAATTAAAAATTCCATGGTTTCACAATTTATTGTCTTCCCGGTAATTTTTATAACAAGAACATTTTCACTTATTTTTGTCGCATATTTTACAGAATTTTCAACAAAAGTATGCAGTAGTAAAAATGGAATTTTATACCCCAGCATATCGGAAGGAATATCAATATGACAATTTATTTCTCTACCATCACGTATTTTTTGAATCTTTAAGTAATTTTGCAGATTATCCAGGGATTCCTCTACTGTTTCATAGGCATCTTTTTTTGAAAAAATATATCTTATATATTTTGATAAATAAACAGATATTTCTTTTATTTCTTCACATTCCCCTAGTTGAGCCATACTATATATTGTATTTATTGTATTCAGGTAAAAATGCGGATGTAATTGCATCTGATAATATTGTAACTGTATTTTTTGTTTGTCAATTTTCTCTGTATATTTTTCTATTTTTAGCCTACTTATCTCCTGAACCATTTCATTAAAAGATGTTCCTATTTCTTTAAATTCTTCCGGATTAAAAATCTGTAACCTAGTATCTAGTTTTCCTTTTTTTACACTGTCAAAGGCTTCCAAAATTTTTCCAATAGGCTGTACCATTTCCTTTTTTATCCAAATTACATATTTTAACAATATTAAAATACTGCAAATGCAAAGGAAAATTAAGAAGAAACTAAAC
>CAVBMG010000113.1:0-6755 GCA_963596435.1 Agathobacter sp. | reverse complement strand
CTTTTGTATCATTGAAAAAGATATTGCTTCAATATAAAATGTGTTTTTTCCATCCAAAACCGGCATTCTTGTCTTCAAAATATTACTTGTGTAATTTATCATCATTGAATATTCATCTTTATCATATATCAATTGTTTTTGATCATAATCCAAGATTGATATTTTCATTTTGGGAGGTGCACTTTGAGACAATTCCTTTATCATCCTTTCAATACTGCACCACGATCCATAAAATACGTTATGGTAAGAATTACCATAAATGAGATACCAATTATTTTTAACACAGATAAGTTTCCATTGACCTAAATTTTTATGTTCAAATTTATCTTCTTTTATATATTTTTTTAATTCTTTTGGTATATTATATTGATAAACAGGATTTACAGTAAACAATATTGCTCCATCTTTAGGAGAAACATAAAACGTTCCATCAACATATTTCATCGTTGGCGTAATAATATTCATTCGATCCATTATTTCATTTTTTACAAAATAACGATTATTCTCATTATCATCAAGCAGCCGATCCGCATATTGTACAATCATATTATTCATTAAAGACTGTGTTCCGCATAACTCGCTTTCCAACTCCTTTGAAAATGTTCTTAACAAATATTGATTACTCGTATTTGATTCTTTAAAAAAAAGATAAAAATTGTATATAAAATTTACTAATAACGTCAAAATAACAGTTACAGCTATTATAATATTCATTACTCCTGCTTTGCGGATTGCATTGTTTGTTTTATTATGAATCACTCTTTTCACTCCTCTCCCTAAATCATCCACGACACTACTCCAATACTGGAGAAATATCCATCTATTAAGAATTTCTTGCTTTTTCTAAGAATATAATCATAATATTTTTTTCTGTCAACATCAAATAAATTTACAACAAGCACTTCTTTAAAATTTCCAACTTCCAAATAAATAAAACCGGATATCTGATGCTTCAGTTACCCGGTCACGCTGATGACTTTACTTATGCTCTGCTATCTCGATCAATCTCTGTCTATTATAGGTGAGATGCATGATCATTGCACATTTCGCTCCCATACTGTCACCTCTTAGGATTGCATTCGTTATTTCTCTATGCGTTTCGATCGTTTCTTTCATAAGTTGTCTGTTCGTTAAATTTGCAAATGTTGTAACAGCAGTATATATAATGGGCACAAGCACTTCAAATACATGGTTTCCGCTGCATTGGGCAATTGCTGCATGAAATTCCATATCTTTTGGAATATGGTTTTTTCCTTCAAGATATAACTGTTCTACTTCATCGCAGAGTGCTTTGATACACTGCTTGTCTTCCTCTGTGGCATTTCTGCATGCAACAGCCGCTACCTCCGGTTCCAGCAGAATCCGGACTTCAAACAATTCCATTGCCAATCTGTATTTATCTTCAAACTGTGCCAGTCCCAGCGGGTCATCAACTGCCATTTCCGTACTTTTGACAAAAGTTCCGGATCCTCTTTTCACCTCTAAAATCCCTTTTGTCACAAGACTTTTAACAGCTTCCCTGATGGTGCTTCTCCCTACCCCGAATATTTCTGCCAGTTTATATTTGCTTGGAAGCTTTGTGCCAATTGCAATCTGCTCCTGCCTGATATACATCATCAGCTGGTCTTCAATCTGTGGAACTAATAACTCGTGATTTACTTTTTCATACTTATACGCCATAGAAACCACTCCTTGTCTACATTTCTATTATACGTAATTCCATATAACCATTCAAGCCCTCTTATCCCTGTAACCTGTTTAGTTAAAACTTCATGCACATAATTTCAGATTCACTCTGCCTATTGTGAGTTCATCCCCTACCTGTAATAATACCGGTTCATTCATACCGATCATGCTTCCATTGCGCAATGTTCCGTTTGTGGAATTGAGGTCCTCTACATAGATAGCACCATTTCGTTCTTCTATCCTGGCATGAATTTTACTGACAGTACTGTCAGAAATGACATAATCCACTCTGCCTGTCATTTTGCCAATTGTCAACGGCAGATTATCCAGTCGTATCATAATATCCTCTCCATTTACTCTCCCTGACAAATAAGGCTCCCTGTCAGGAAGCTGCTGTAGACAAATGGTATCTCCATAGGCATACGCCTGTTGTGTTACAGGCTCTTTCTCCCAGGAATGAACTTCTTCAAATGCCCTCTCTTCTGGATAATAAGAAGGATATTCTGCAAAATCATGTTTTTCCAGTGGTCTATCTTCCTGTAGTTCCTGAATCTCTTTCACGCGATTTTTCTTTTTAAAATAACATGCCAGGAAAATAACACCCGCCATAACAGACATACTGACTGCTCCATACAGATACAGAACCTGTTTTTCATCCAGCGAATAAAGCCCTGCTACCTTGCATCCAGCCAGTAGCATCGCAGCAATACCTGTCAGCACAAAGCACATGATTGCTTTTTTCAAATCCTTTTTTTCTGGATTTACCTTTGCAGTATCCTTCTCTATCGTTGGTTCTTCCTGCTTTTCCATAGGTGATGGAGATGTATAGGATATACTGTCCCAGTCGTCATAGTGCGTCTCCTGCCTATAAGAATCCTCTGATTCATAAGGTATCTGTTGTTGCGGTGGTATGTCCTCTTTTGTCTGTTCCATCATCTGTGTAATCTCTCGCAACACATAATTGGTATTTCTCGTATAACAATACACCTGATACGCCAGCATCACTGCCTGTTCATCCGTATGATCCACCTTACGAAGCAGTTCCTCAATAAAAGATGCGAAGCTGTCTCTTGCATCACTCTCATACTCCGGGAAATATACAAAATGCGGCTCCATACTGTCCATATTCAAATAAATATATTCTGGTTTTAGAATAACCTGAGAACCATCTAACAAATATTCTTCCAGACTGTCATACAGATGGATGCACCCCCGCAGCAATGTACATAACTGCTCATAGTTCAGCTCTTCTTTTGCATATACCCTGTCCATGGACTGCAAGGAATTAATTTCATAATAATACTTACTCTCACCGTTCACCATACGATTAGATACGGGTAATAATCCATCTATTTTATTATCCAATAACATCCTTACCCTGTAATCCTGCTCTTTCTCCTGCTCATTAAAGAAGTTCGGCTGGTTCAGAATCATATAGTTATGATTCATATTTCTCTCAAAACTCTTCTGTGGCAAACTATCCGTTTTCATTCTCTATCATCTCTTCTTTCTGACAAATTTATGTGATTCTCTCTTTCAGTTGATAATCCGATCCATGATACGAATCAGCTTCACCTGTCGCCCTCTTGGCGCCCTGCCTTTTGCATACACATGAAAGTTCACTTCCTTCGTATATTGGCTTAACCAATTCAGTAAAGGTACATTTACATCACATTCATACACCACTTCAATATCCGAGCCGGTCACTGTTATGTGATATTCCAGATTCCTGGCTGCAAATATTTTATCCTTTACCAGTAGATTCACTGCCTCCAGTGTTGCTTCATAAGCCTCTTCATTACTGCGATACAGGCTGCTGCTCCCTCTCACCGCCGCCTCATAGGCACAATGCTCCAGCATACATCTGTCATATACATAGAACCCTACAAAAAGCATAGTCGTCATAAACAGTATTACTATTGGTAAAATCAACGCTGCCTCAACTGTAAAATATCCTCCCGTTTTTCTGTTCATCATCCAAGCACCGCCAGCGTTGCAATATATCCTCCCAGTAATGCCGGTGCAAAAGGCAGTGTTGTCTTTCGATTGCCCTTTTTCAAGATTAAAATACCTATGGATATAACAGCCATAAGACAGGATGCGATACACAGCATAACCAGGCATCCCCTTGCCCCAAGCAGACATCCAAGCATCCCTGTCACGACTCCATCCCCAATACCAATCTGTTCTTTACTAAGAAAAGAAATCCCTACCATGCACAATCCAATCATAAGTCCACCTGCCATACTCCAGAAATCCTTCTGCGGCATACAGATACACCCAATCAGACAGATGCATGCCAACACACCCAGCTTCCAACAGCTCATCTCTTTCCTTCGGATATCCTCTACTGCCAGCAGAAACATAACTCCTATTGTTATTGCGTATATTATTTTCATATTTATCCTCATTTCTGCGCACGTCCTTTGCGCATATCGAGTTTGTGTCAAGTATACGCAGACACAAATCTCGTGTGTGAAAAAACTACCATATATGGTTTTTTCACACTATCCTCATTTCAATTACACTTACTACAGGGTGTACGCCCTTGCGCCTGGGATATCGGAACCAGATAAATTGTCCTTTTAAGACCACTGCATTGCAGCGTCGTATGATAACGATTCCCATAGTCTGTCACAAATACCCTGCTGCTGTCCCGATTGCCGCAGGCATCGCAGGCATAATAAATACTTCCGTCCTTGTTACGAAGCTCGCCCACTATATCCTTATCCACACCCTGTATCGACAGTTTCAGATAAGAACAGTTCTTTGACAAATGATAAGCACTTCCACTTGGCGTAATGTATACAAGCTGTTCCTCGTTCCTGCCGTTCCCTGCTGCCCCTGCATTATCATACCCTGTCCAGGCTCTTGTTCTTGTCCGGTTATACATGGCAAAGCCAGAGTACCCCATCAGCCGAAAGGTCGGTCCCACATGATAGGAAGCCACCAGATCAATACATTCATCTTCCTGTAGAAATCTGGATTGCAGCCATAGAATCCCCATCGCACCTCCTGTTACAGGTGAATGATTCAAATATTTCTCCCCCAGTTCAGACTCTACCTTAATCCCGGCATATGTAGCATTCAATGCCGTAGAATTATTCTCAATAGAATGCGCATAGACCGCCATATCCTTAGCCGTGTTATGCATAGCTGCACTTAAATTACCCTGTAGCCTGTATAATTCCATAATCGACATGAGATTTACCATGGCATACAGGCAAAAGGGAAGTACAAATGCAGCTTCTACTGTCATACTGCCTTTTGCTGTCTTACGTTTATGTCCAGAAAGGACGCAGACAGATATCTTCTTGCAGAGAACTGTTACATATGCAGAAAGCGTTTGTCTGTACTTCGTCCGGAAATTCTTTGTTCTTCCTTTCTTTTTATTGATTTGATTCATATTTAATTCCTGTAAGAAAATATCTGTCTGCTCCTTTCCTTTATTGATACCCCATGGCACGGTCAAATACGTACTCCCTTTTTCCTGCATCAGAGAAACCAAAACCTACCTTCAGATAAGAAATGCACTGATCAATTCTGAAATGCTCATTTCCTGGTGTCTGCCTGATATCCATTTCCACAATGTCAAGACTTCGCATGACCTTATCCTGTCTGTTCATAAGCAGCAAAAATACTCTCAGATGGTCTTCATAGGAAAGCCCCTCATTGGTGGTATTGGGCGATATGGACTCCACTGACACAGTACCTTTTAACATATCCCATAGATTAGTGCTCCACTGCCCCCTGTCCTTTATCAAAGGAATACGGTATCCCTGCAAAAGCCCTTTCACATCCGCTACTGCCTCAATATATGACCATACTCCCAAGACAACATAGGTTAATACATCACTGACCTCTGGAACCAGAAGCAATGTACAAAGTATTTCACAGATAATTCTGACCTCATCTTTTTTTACCTGGTCTGTCGCATTCAGATAAATAAAATTGGACACTGCTCTCATAGCCAGCAATCTTCTGACCATAGACTGCAGATTTACTGCATCACTGTCATTTCCATACAGAATGTACTCTACCTGATATTTCAAAAGGCTCTGCTCTTTCTGATTGGTATAATTGCCGTAGCGATCCAACAGATATTGACCATAGAACAGTTCATCATCTATTCCATCAGGAGTCTCTATACCTTTCGTCAGTCCACAGCCCTGATTCATATTCCCTGCTTTTGCACGGCTACTGATATACTGCCCCGCCTGAATCTGCTGGTTTGATAGATTCTCTGCAATCAGCTGTGTTACACCGATTCTCTGCAATACACTAAGCCAGCCATTAATCTGACTATAAGAATATCCTCCATCTGTACTGACATCAGTTTCCGTAATCTCTTCCTGCTCTAATTCTGTCTCGAATTCCTGCTTCTTCTGTTCAATCTCCGACATGATATCTCTATCGACCAGTCCATGTGCTTCTATAGTATTCAGATAATTCTTGAGATCATTGATATAACTGATCCCATATTTTTCTTTCATACACTCAATTGCCTGTGCTTTCCAGACCTGTCCGTATCCATCTGTGGCAAAAGCAGCCTGTTCAATCTCCAGATACGGATTGGTAAGCTTAATCAAACTATGTCCAACAGGAAGTCTCCCATCTGTATTGGGATTGCAGTTATATCGAAGATAGCTCTCCAGATGCTGTTCTACTCTGCTGATGCTGCCTTTTTCATTACCATAGGAATCATCTATGTAAAATACACCGTATTGCCTGAGCAACTCCCTGTGATATTCTGCAAATACAGAATCCAGTCCAAGATCTGCTGTCAGCTCCGCCTGCAATCTGGTGGCTCCGATTGCTGCTCCCTCAATAAGAGTAAGCAGCAGGGAGAGCACGATTGCGAACACAAGCGACAGATATACTGTCAGATAGCCCTTTAGCTTAGATGCTGTTCGCATTGGATTTGATCTTCTTCATAATGTCAGTCACAATACTTGTAATGTCCTTCTTAAATAAGGCAACCAGACTGATCAATACCACAATGATCAGAATAACCTCTACTGTTCCCATTCCATCTTCTTCCTTCATAAATGTTCTTAAATTTCTCATTT
>CAVBMG010000112.1:0-8461 GCA_963596435.1 Agathobacter sp. | reverse complement strand
AGGTGCGGTAATTCATATGAAATCAGATATTCAGATTGCACAGGAAGCACAGCTTGAACCAATTGGAAATGTAGCACGAAAGCTTGGAGTTGAGGAAGAGGAATTAGAGTACTATGGTAAGTATAAAGCAAAACTTTCCTCACAATTATGGGACAGAGTCAAGGACAATCCAGACGGTAAGCTAATACTGGTCACAGCAATCAATCCCACTCCGGCTGGAGAAGGTAAAACAACAACCAGTGTAGGACTTGGAGAGGCATTTGGCAAACTGGGTAAAAAAGCCGTTATTGCATTAAGAGAGCCGTCTCTTGGACCCTGTTTTGGCATCAAGGGAGGAGCAGCAGGTGGCGGTTATGCGCAGGTAGTACCTATGGAAGATCTCAATCTGCATTTTACAGGAGATTTCCATGCAATCACCTCTGCCAATAATTTATTGGCTGCTTTGCTGGATAATCATATTCAACAGGGCAATGCACTGGGAATTGATACGAGACAGATTGTGTGGAAGCGCTGTCTGGATATGAATGACAGAGTATTGCGTAATATTGTCGTAGGATTAGGTAATAAAACAGATGGAGTCGTGAGAGAGGATCATTTTGTAATTACGGTAGCTTCTGAAATCATGGCGATTTTGTGCCTGGCTTATGATATGAAGGATCTGAAAGAAAGACTTGGAAGAATTATAGTGGCATATAATTATGAAGGCAAGCCGGTAACAGCAGACGACCTTCAGGCAACAGGAGCTATGGCAGCACTGTTGAAGGATGCAATAAAGCCTAATCTGATACAGACGCTGGAGCATACTCCTGCTCTGGTACATGGGGGACCGTTTGCCAATATTGCACATGGCTGTAACAGCGTACAGGCTACCAGAATCGGACTCAAATTAGCTGATTACTGTATTACAGAGGCAGGCTTTGGCGCAGATCTTGGAGCAGAGAAATTCTTTGATATCAAATGCCGTATGGCAGGGTTAAAGCCCGATGCGGTCGTTCTGGTAGCTACGATAAGGGCATTAAAGTACAATGGTGGTATAGCAAAGGACAATCTTGCACAGGAAAATCTGGAAGCATTGAAGAAAGGTATTGTAAATCTGGAGAAGCATATAGAGAATCTGCAGCAGTTTGGAGTGCCTGTTGTTGTAACATTAAATCACTTCGCAACAGACAGCGCAGAAGAACTGGCTTTTGTAGAGAATTTCTGTAAGGAGCATGATTGTGAATTTGCCTTATCGCAGGTATGGGAAAAGGGCGCAGATGGAGGAATTGAGCTTGCCAATAAGATCATGATGACACTGGAGACCAGACAGAGCCAGTATCATCCTTTATATAAGGAAGAGATACCACTTACAGAGAAGATAGAAACCATTGCTCAGAAGATATATGGAGCAGATGGCGTAGAATATGATAAGAGTGCCAAAAAGCAATTGGACAAGCTGACGGAGCTGGGATTTGGTAATTTACCCGTATGCATGGCAAAAACACAGTATTCTTTCTCTGATGACCCTAACTTATTAGGTAGACCGGAACATTTTAAGATTCATGTAAGAGAAGTCTATGTATCTGCCGGTGCAGGATTTGTAGTAGTGCTTACAGGAGCAGTCATGACAATGCCGGGACTTCCCAGGAAACCGGCAGCATATGGAATAGACGTAGATGATAATGGTGTGATCACGGGATTGTTTTAACTAATACTTGGCTTTTATGGACAAACAAGGTATAATTTACTTCAATTAATGGGGTCATACAAAGGACCAGCAGGTGTTAAGGAGGCAACAAATGTATCAGATTATTGATGGTAAGAAGATTTCCCAGGAAATCAAGGATGAATTAAAAGAAAAAGTAGCTGCCATGGCAAAAGAGGGCAAAAAGGTTGCACTGGCTGTCATTCAGGTAGGAAATGACCCGGCTTCCAGTGTCTATGTCAGAAATAAGAAAAAGGCATGTGAATATATCGGTATCGAATCACTTTCCTATGAGTTGCCGGAAGAGACAACCGAGGAAGAACTGGTGGCATTGATTGAAAAACTCAATGCCGATGGCGGAGTAAATGGCATTTTGGTACAGCTGCCATTGCCTAAGCAGATCAACGAAGAGAAGATTATCCAGACAATCTCTCCTGACAAGGATGTAGATGGATTCCATATGCAGAATGTAGGTGCATTGTGCACCGGAGGAAAAGGCTATGTATCCTGTACACCTCTTGGAATCATTACATTATTAAAACGCTCAGGAATCGAGATTGCCGGTAAACGATGCGTAGTTATGGGAAGAAGCAATATTGTAGGCAAACCTATGGCAATGCTTCTGCTTAGAGAAAACGGAACTGTAACCATATGTCACTCCAAAACACAGGACATGAAGGAAATTACGAAACAGGCAGATATTCTGGTGGTTGCAATCGGCAAACCGAAGTTCGTGGATGAAACCTATGTGAAGGAAGGCGCAGTAGTCATTGATGTAGGAATCCATAGAAATGCGGAGAATAAGCTTTGTGGTGATGTAGACTTTGACAAAGTTGCACCACATACAAGTGCGATTACTCCGGTTCCAGGTGGCGTAGGTCCCATGACGATTGCCATGCTGATGAATAACTGTGTCAGCTCAGTTGAATAATTAGTATATTTCCCCACTTATTATGATGTGCATAAAGGCATGATAATAAGTGGGGATTTTAATTGTGAGAATAATCAGATTATATTATACAATATCACTGACAAAACTTGTTAAAAATAACTAAAAATATAATAATTACACAAAAATATTGAAAAATTCAGAGTAAAGTGATACACTACAATTACAAACAAGAAAGAAATAAGAAAGAAAAAATAACAGACATCGGTGTCTGGGAACAGGAGGTAAGTCCATTGGGAACGCCGGAGAGCTTCCATCAATATGACAGTGGTAATACTTAGTAACTCTTCGAGGGAAAGACCTTAAATAAATATGTGAATGAGAACAGAAATCAAAAAGAAGATTTGGAATAATCATTTAAGGTAACGAAGCAAGTAGTCATATTGAACAATACCATAATAATTGAAGTGATAGATGTGTCACAGAAAAGAGTAAAAATTGGATAACGAATTTTATTAGAGCGACCGTTATATCGTAAAACAAATCAGGTATGACGGTCGCTCGCTGTAATAACGGTAAAAGGGAGTGCGATAATATGGAGCTGAAAGATTTTATGAATAAGCTTCAGGAGATACAGAATAATTTCTCTGAGGCAACGGGCCTGGCAGCAATCGCTGTAGGTAAAAACGGAGAATATATTACAGAAGGAAGTAATTTTACAGACTTTTGTATGAAGTATACCAGAGGCTCAAAAGAAGGCAACAGACGTTGTGTAAAGTGTGATAATGAATGTAGTGGTACATATTTCTGTCATGCCGGGCTTATGGATTTCTCTGTAGATATTGTGGTCAATGGGGAGAAGATGGGAGCCATCATTGGAGGACAGGTATTACCCAAACAGCCGGATGAAGAGGAATTTCGTAATACTGCCAAAGAACTTGGAATTGACCCTGAAAAATATATTCAGGCACTTCGTAAAGTACCGGTCAGTACAGAGAAGAGAATACGATCATCTGCTAATTTGTTGGGAATTATCGTAAATCAGCTGGTAAATCTGGAATATTTCAAGCATGTAAATGCCGGCAGACTGGATAAGGTAAAGGATGAGATATCCAAATCAGGAGAACTGATTGCTGAAATTAATGACAATACAGGTCATTTAAAGGGAATTGCAAACAGACAGACAATACTTTCTCTGAATGCAACGATAGAAGCTGCCAGAAGTGGAGAGGCAGGAAAAGGATTTGCGGTTGTTGCAAAGAGTATGCAGGAATTATCCGGACAATCAGCATCAATATATAATGATATCGAAAAATCAGTGGGAGAGATCACCAAGCTTATGAGCGATATCTCGACCGCTTTTGAAGAAAGTAAATAGAAAACAAAAAACGCCAGTGATGGCGTTTTTTGCTTGGAAATATATTTAATTGGGAAAGAATTAACCAAAATATCTATCCAGAAGTCCTTTTAATGCTTTTCCATGTCTCGCCTCGTCACGAGCCATTTCATGTACTGTATCGTGAATAGCATCCAGGTTGTTCTTCTTTGCACATTTTGCAAGGTCTACTTTACCTGCCGTAGCGCCGAATTCGCAGTCTACTCTCCACTTTAAGTTGTCCTTTGTTGTAGCCTTCATATTAGGCTCCAGATCTTCACCTAACATTTCTGCAAACTTAGCTGCATGCTCTGCTTCTTCATAAGCTGCCTTTTCCCAGTAGAGACCGATTTCAGGATAGCCTTCACGATGAGCGATGCGAGCCATGCACAGATACATACCAACTTCTGAGCACTCACCTTCAAAGTTAGCCTTTAACTGCTCGAAGATGTACTTCTTGTCTTCTTCGCTGATCTCAGCGTTGTTCTTTACAGTTTTGGCATATACACCATATTCATGTTCAGCAGCAAGAGTAAGATCTCCTTCTACTTTCTTGAACTTATCAGCGCCTACATGACAGACAGGACACTCTGCAGGAGCTGCATCACCTTCATAAACATAACCACATACTGTACATACAAATTTCATATTCGTTTCCTCCTTAAAATTAAAATAAATAAAATTAATGATTTTGTTTATTCTGCAGACAGTCTTTGCATAATCCGCAGAAGTAAATACTATGTCCCTGAATCATTCCGTCAAAGTTCTTAGCGGCTTCCTGGTCAATATAGGAGATGTCTCCCATATCCAGATCTATGACACTCTTGCAGGAAGAACATACGAAATGCTCATGATTTGAGGTATCTGCATCGAACCGGTCAATTCCCAACTCGCCAAACTGTAATCTGGCAATTTCACCTGCATCAGCAAGCTGTGTAAGATTACGATACACGGTACCGAGACTGATATTGGGAAAGTCCTCTTTTACATGCATATAGACAAATTCTGCACTTGGATGATCTTTTCTACTGCGGAGAAAAGACAGGATAGCCGCTCTCTGACGGCTGTATTTCATCATCATATGTGTCATCCTTTCAACTAAAACAGTAATGATTATCATTATTATATTCAGTAAATTATGTTTTGTCAACAGGTATAATCAAAAAGAAATGACTTTTTTATAAAAAAACAATTAAGAAGCGATATCAGCGTTCACTATACAGGGAATAGTGTGGTATGATAGATATAACAACAGATTACAGAAAGGCATGATTCTTTATGAAATTGAAAACGAAAATGACATTGCTTTTTCTGACTATCATTTTTGTTCCCATGCTGTTCTTTGCCGCAGCATTTCTGGGAATAGGATATCACGAAAATGTGAATGTTATTCATGAGCTGACTAAGGAAGATGTAATGATTGGAGCCATGATCAGTAAGCGGTTCATGGGTTATCTGGTACTTGCCATGGCAGTGATTCTGATTCTGACCAGTGCTTTGATCACAGCCTGGGTAAATCAGGATATCTATAAGCCAATCAAAGAGTTAAGTGTTGCCATGCGTAAGATTGCAGAGGGTGATTTTGACTACAGACTGACTCAGAAGCAGGAAGGCGAAGTAGGGCGTCTCTATGATAATTATGAACAGATGCGTCTGCAGCTTAAAGAAAATGCAGAAGAGAAGATGCAGAACGAGAAGAAGAGCAAGGAGCTTGTAAGCAACATTTCTCATGACCTGAAAACGCCAATTACTTCTATAAAAGGCTATGTAGAAGGAATTATGGATGGTGTTGCAGACACACCGGAGAAAATGGATAAGTATATCAGGACCATATATAATAAGGCAAATGATATGGACAGGCTTATCAATGAGCTGACTACTTATTCAGGTATTGATTCCAATAAGATACCATATCATTTCCATGTATTGAACATAGCAGATTATTTCCAGGATTGCGTGGAGGAAGTCGGGCTGGATCTGGAACAGAAGGATATTCAGCTGAATTATACCAATCTGGCGCCGGCAGATACCTGCATTGTGGCAGACCCTGAACAGCTCAAGAAGGTCATCAATAATATTATCAGCAACAGTGTGAAGTATATGGGGCATGATAAGGGCATTATTGATATCAGAATTCTGGATGAAGGGGAATCCGTACGGATAGAGATAGAGGATAATGGAAAAGGAATCGCAGCAAAGGACATTGGTAATATCTTTGAGCGTTTCTACAGAACAGATTCTTCCAGAAATTCATTGCAGGGCGGCAGTGGTATCGGTCTTAGTATCGTAAAGAAGATCATAGAGGATCATGGTGGTTATGTATGGGCGACCAGCAAAGAAGGCGAAGGAACCTGTATGCATTTTGTAATTCGTAAATATACAGATAAGAAAGAAAATAATGATGAAGTGATCGTATAGATTGGAAAGGATGAAAGAATATGAGTAAGATATTGATCGTAGAAGATGAAGAGGCAATTGCAGATCTTGAGAAAGATTATCTGGAATTAAATGACTTTGAAGTAAAGATTGAAAACAGCGGTGATACAGGACTTGCAACCGCACTGGCAGAAGATTTTGACCTGATTATCCTGGATCTGATGTTACCGGGTATTGATGGATTTGAAATCTGTAAGAGAATCCGTGAAGAGAAGGATGTTCCTATTCTTATGGTATCTGCCAAGAAGGATGATATTGACAAGATCAGAGGTCTTGGACTGGGAGCAGATGATTATCTGACCAAGCCTTTCAGCCCAAGTGAACTGGTAGCCCGTGTAAAAGCACATATGGCACGTTACAATCGTCTGGTAGGCACACATACGAAGGAAAATGACATTGTAGAGATCAGAGGTATCAGAATTGATAAAACAGCCAGAAGAGTATTCGTAGATGGTGTGGAGAAGACATTCACCACCAAGGAATTTGATCTTCTTACTTTCCTGGCAGAGAATCCCAATCATGTATTTACCAAGGAAGAGCTGTTCCGTGAGATCTGGGATATGGATTCTATTGGAGATATTGCAACAGTTACTGTACACATTAAGAAGATCAGGGAGAAAATCGAAACAGATACTTCCAAGCCACAATATATCGAGACAATCTGGGGCGTAGGATACAGGTTCAAATTATAATGATGAAATCAATAATTATATATGAAGATAAAGAGATTCTGGTCATTCATAAGCCTGCGGGAATCGCAACACAGACAGCAAAGCTTGGACAGGCAGATGTTGTAAGTGAATTGAAGAATTATTTGAAACAAAAGGGAGAAAATACTTATTTAGCAGTAGTTCACAGACTGGATCAGCCTGTAGAAGGACTGCTGGTATTTGCCAAGACACAGAATGCTGCTAAGAAGCTGTCTGCGGATTTGCAAAATGGCAGATTGAAGAAATATTATCATGCATTAGTGCCTTTGCAGCCTGCACTGGATAGAAAAGAAGGTCATTTGACAGATTATCTGTGTAAAGATGGCAGAACCAATTTATCGAGGGTAGTCAGCCAGGATAATGCAGAAGGTAAGAAGGCGCAGCTGGAGTGGAAGCTGTGTGGACAATACAGTCAGGGTGAGAATAACTATGCTCTGGTAGAGATTGAACTGTTCACAGGCAGACATCATCAGATCCGGGTACAGATGTCTCATGCGGGAATGCCTCTGCTTGGAGATAATAAGTATGGGAATGAGGAATCTGAGAAGCTGTCACAGGCACTTGGAATACGTCATACAGCACTGCTTGCCAGTCGGTTAAGTTTAAGTCATCCGGTATCAGGAAAGAAGCTGGAATATACGTTGCCTTTTCCCGATGAATGGCAGATACACAATTAGATATACAATATATAATGCATGAAAAATACGCATAAAAACCGAACATTACTGAAAATAAAGAACACACTTATAGAGTTGACACAATATTCTGGAGCGGTATATAATGTAAGAACAGGAAACACTCATTTTAAGGGGGAGTAACTCAAAGGAGGCCATTAAATTGAGTATGGATGGTATGCAAAACTGGACAAATTATCTGGAAGTTATGCGAAATCGTCTGTTAATCGTGAACGATGCCGACAGTCTGATTGCGATATTAGCTGATGTAAAAAATATACCAATCGCGTTGTCTACCATAGAAGACGTAACAGACGGAACAGGACTGAATATGTCAATATCCGTAATATGTTCAGAGGTAAAAGTCATTGGCAGAGTCATGTGCCTTGTAAGTGATGATATGTTCACTACAGTACAATTGAATCTGGATACAGTGAAGACTGTAAATTCCAAGATCTCAGTTGATGGCAAGGGCGTTGTCATGAAATTAACTTTAAAAAACGGAGCAGAATTTCTGCTGATGTTCCACACGGATTTAGTGGAGGACGAGGAACCGTTATAAAGTGAAAAGGCATGGAGGCTGTAACGAAGGAGAAAATTTCCGGGTTACAGTCTCTTTTTTTAGCAAATTTATGATTTTTTGTCTGGAAAGTTGTATAATGAAAACAGCGATTTTGCGCATGTGGTCTGAAT
>CAVBMG010000111.1:0-8727 GCA_963596435.1 Agathobacter sp. | reverse complement strand
CTCCACCGGACGTTATCCGGCATCCTGCCCTGTGAAGCCCGGACTTTCCTCACCTCCGCATAGCGGAGCCGCGATCATTTGCCACACTTGCTGTACTATTGTACACTGAATATTTTATTTTGGCAAGTAATTTCTATACGTTAAAGCAGCTTCCTCCCACGAATTCACGAACAATGGAATTTCTGGGGATTTCTTCGGCACTGACGCTCAGGAAATAACCAAGGAATTTGAGCAGTCTCACTGCTTCAAAATACTCCGGTTCTCCAGGTTCAATGCTGTAAAGCAAACGTTCTGCATATGGTTTCAATACTGCCAACTCATAGATAGTTGTAGAATTGAACATAGCGTCTGCACTTTCCTGATAAGGGAAGATATTCTCTGTTTCACCTTTTCTTACAGAAGGCCACATCTGTATCGTTCTCTTACCACTGGCGCCACGGGTTCTGGCATCTCTGACCATACGGCGAAGCAGTCTGCCATCTGTCGTAGAGATTCTGTTATGCTCATCCACATTCAGAGTGGTCAATGCACTGATATATATCTTATATTTACTTTCTGCCGGCAGAGCATAGGACATTTTATCATTCAGACCATGAATACCTTCAATAACCAGTATATCTTCCGGTCCTAACTGCTTATAATCACCATTATATTCTCTCTTGCCTGTTACAAAATTAAATGTCGGCAGCTCTACTCTCTTACCAGCCAGTAAATCACACATATCCTGATTGAACTGTTTAATGTCAATCGCTTCCAGACATTCAAAGTCATAATCACCGTTAGGCTGTCTCGGTGTCAGCTCACGATTAACGAAATAATTATCTACAGCAATAGGATGTGGCACAAGTCCATGTGTCCGCAGCTGCACAGACAATCTATGGGAGAAAGTCGTCTTGCCTGAAGAAGAAGGACCTGCAATCATAACAAATTTAACACCGTCTCTTGATACGATATCGGAAGCAATCTCAGCAATTCTTCTCTCCTGCAATGCCTCCTGTACCAGGATGACATCATTGACGTTACCGGCACGAATCTGATCATTTAAGTCTGCCACTGTATCAATTCCAAGCTTGCTTCCCCAATCTGCCGATATCTGCAAAGTCTGGAACAGTTTAGCCAGAGGTTTAAAAGGCTCTACGACCATTGGCTTTTTCTCATTAGGAAGAACCAGTACAAATCCATTCTCATAGAGCTGAAGGTCAAAATACTTCACATATCCGGTGCTTGGCAGCATGTATCCGTAATAATAATCATAATATCCGTCCAGCTCATAGATATTTACGGTAGAATTGCCACGATAACGGAACAATTTTACCTTATCTTCCATATCCTGTGCTCTGAATATGTCCTTGGCTTCTTCCAGGGGCATGGGTTTCTTCATGACCAGAATATTCCTGTCCACGTATTCCTGCATTTTGCTTTTTACCTTATCTACATCTTCCTGTGTTAAGGTATAACCGGAGTTCACAGGACAGTAATAGCCATTTCCAATCGTAAATTCTACCTTGGCTGTGCCTACCTTCTCATGTCCAAGAACATCTTCAATTGCTTTCATCAGAATCAGTGTAGCCGTACGGGTATATGTCTTATGCCCGGCATCATCAGCCAGCGTCAGAAATTCCAGTGTACAGTCTCTGTCCACTTTCTTGAACAGTTCCCGTATTTTGCCATTTCTTACTACAAGAGCGATCGGATATTCATATCTGTCCTTGTATTCTGCTGCAATATCAGCATATGTCGTTCCCTTGGAATATTCCTTTACTTCTGTTCCTATCGTAACCTTAAATACATGTTCCATTGCTCTCATCTCCCCATTTTCATTGTCAGTCACCAATACAATACGCAAATAGGGCTGCCATTCAGCGCCCTATATTACTACAATCAGCACACAGTGAACGGTTCCTTAAAAGGTGCTGTGTGAAGCTCAATTCCAGGTAAATTCTGTTTTAAATATTCTTCCATATATGGGATGAACAACTTCTCGATTCCATAATGCCCTGCATCAATAATGCTGATTCCCTGAGCCATAGCATCAATCGCTTCATGATGATCTATGTCACCGGTAATCATGACATCAGCATCCGCCTGCAATGCATTCTGTAAGAAGCTGCCACCGGAGCCCGGCATAATTGCAGCATCCCTGACCGGACTGTCCAATTCCCCATATACCCTGACATTTGGCACCTGATAACATTTCTTTACCAGCTGTGCACATTCACCAAGTGTCATGCGATGTGGTAACTGCCCTATACGGCCGCATCCTTCCTTCGTAACTCCATCATCATAAGTCACATCAAGAACCTCTGCATTCTGTAGTCCGATTCTTTGTGCAGCAGCATCAGCCATTCCCTTTACATCAAAATTGGTGTGCATCGCATAATATACCATGTCTGAACGAATCAGATGATAGATTCTTTTTCCAATAAAATCATCCGTATTGACACGGTTTATTTTATGAAAAATCATCGGATGATGTGTCAGAAGCATATCTGCCTGCACACGAATTGCATCTTCAATCACATCGTCTGTTGCATCTAACGCAATGTAGATTCGTCTGACCTCTTTATCCCGTCTTCCAACCAGAAGCCCGATATTATCCCATTCCTCTGCATAAGAAGGAGGCGACAATGTCTCCAGCTTTTCAATAATCTCGTAGCATTTCATTCCAGTATCCATGCCTTTCTAAAAGTATTTATACAGGCAAAAGACAATATCACCCAGTTCTTCATCCAACTGAGCAATCCTGTACTGCTGTCTGGCTGTTGGTTGTTTATGTCCCATCAGATTGCTCCTGATATTCTCCAGATTCTCTTTTTGCCACAATAAATAGCGTCTCAATACAGGATGACCTTTTTCCAGAAGACATGGACCATATGTATCCTGTACACGTCTGATCTTCTCTGCTTCATCCCTGGAAGTCTCGGAAATGACAGGTATTTCCATTCTGCCACTATTCTCGATACTGCGACTTTTTTCAGAAAGATTCTCTGCCAGCTGCCACTCCTGCTTACCAAATCCAGCAGTAACAACGTGCATCATAGGATAGTATTTGCCATCCTCACAGACCATATCCTCACGGTCAATCTGATACCCTGCATTGCGTAGGAAGCTTCTAACCTCCTGTATCTCTGACTGCGGCTGTAGAATCAGCTGCTGCATACCCTGCACCAGTTCTCTGCCTTCGGTCAGGATATGAATGACCAGTCTGCCACCCATACCGGCACAGACGATTCCATCTGCTTCGCCCTGTAGCAATGCCTGTGTTCCATCGGAAAGTCTCGTTTCAATATATTCCTGCATTCCATAATCTCTGATATTGCTCTTAGCCTGCTCCAGGGGTCCCTGATTAATGTCCATGGCTATCACTTTATCACATACATGACGCCTGATCAGCTCCATGGCTACATATCCATGGTCACAGCCGATATCGGCAATTACACCGCAGGGCTCAACAAGCCCTGCAACTGCCTGCATTCTATCTGATAACAGCATTCTGATATCCCCTTTGGCTTAATCCAGATAATCCTTCAACTTACGGCTTCTTGAAGGATGACGTAATTTACGAAGTGCTTTAGCTTCGATCTGTCTGATACGCTCACGGGTAACGTTAAATTCCTTACCTACTTCTTCCAGAGTTCTTGCTCTGCCATCATCCAGGCCAAAACGAAGTCTCAGTACTTTCTGCTCTCTGTCTGTCAGTGTATCCAGCACTTCTACCAACTGCTCTTTTAACAAAGTAAATGCAGCTGCATCAGCAGGTACGGGTACATTATCATCCTGAATGAAATCGCCTAAATGACTGTCTTCCTCTTCACCGATAGGTGTCTCCAGAGATACCGGTTCCTGAGAAATCTTCAGGATCTCACGTACTCTGTCTTCCGGCATGTTCATTTCCTTGGCGATCTCTTCAGGGGTCGGTTCACGTCCTAACTCCTGCAATAACTGTCTGCTCACACGAATCAGCTTGTTAATCGTCTCTACCATATGAACAGGGATTCTGATGGTTCTTGCCTGATCGGCAATCGCTCTTGTAATAGCCTGACGAATCCACCAGGTAGCATATGTGGAGAACTTGTAACCTTTACGGTAATCAAACTTCTCTACAGCCTTGATCAGACCCAGATTACCTTCCTGAATCAGATCCAGAAAAAGCATACCACGTCCTACATATCTCTTTGCAATGCTGACAACCAGACGTAAGTTAGCCTCAGCCAGACGCTTCTTGGCATCTTCATCGCCTACTTCCATACGCTTCGCCAGTTCGATCTCTTCGTCAGCGCTTAACAGAGGTACTTTACCGATCTCTTTCAGATACATTCTGACAGGATCTTCAATACCAACGCCATCAGGAATGGACAGATCAATAGACTCCATATCTACTTCGTCTTCTTCGTTCAGAATCAATTCCTCATCAGGAATATCATCATCATCGTCTGTAATTCTCAAGACATCGACATTATTCTGTTCCAATGTCTCCAGAATCTTGTCAAACTGATCCTCTTCCAGGGGCATATCCTTGAAAAAGTCATTGATTTCCTGATATTCCAGGACATTCTTCTTCTTTTTGGCAACAGCAATCAGATCTTTGAGCCTTGCCTCAAATTTTGCTTGTGTGTTTTCATCCATTCTGGTCAATCCTCCATACCATACATATATTTTTATCCTTAATTCAGAGAAATATGCGTTTTGCTAAGTTCTTCCAATGCTTTTTTACCTTCGATTACCTGATTCAGCGCTGATATATCCACGCCCATACGGCTGGAATAATAATTATAGCTGTTACGCTTCACACTGATCAGGATATCCTTAAAGGCCTTCTCCTGCTCCTGCACGCTTTCGAGCTGTGGCAGCTTCGTAGTAAAAAGTGACGCCGCCTCGCTCTGTTCTTTCTCATCAGCAAACATATTGATTATGCCTGCGGGATTTAACTGATTATTCTCAATATCCTGAAACATTCTCTCTGCTACTTTGGCATATAATTCCTCAGTAAAATCTGCAGGAGTAATGTATTGTTTTATCTTAAAATATAACTGTGGTTCATCCGTCAGCCACGTAAGCAGCAGACGCTGTGACTTCTTCGTGTTCTCTTCCGGCGTATTTCTGTTCTGAATCCCGGACTTAGGTCGCTCCGGCAAGGGTGCATATCCTCCCGTCTTAGCCGCAGTGTTCACTACCAGCTTGCGCAGATTATCGAAGCCAATATGATACTTGTCCGCAACTGCCGTAATGTAGTTCTCACGTTCCACATCTTCGCTGAATTCGCACAGCTTTCTGGCAATGCTGTTGTAGAAATTCGTCTTGCCCTCAGGGTCATTCAGATCAAATTCTCTCTCCAGCATACGAATCTCGAACATGAAAGAATTCTCTGCATGGTCGATACGCTCCTGAAATGCCTCTTTGCCCAGATTTTTAATAAATTCATCCGGGTCTTTATACGGAGTCATATTGATGATACGTCCCGACATTCCTGCCGAATGCAGAATCTTAATAGCTCTAAGCGCTGCTTTCACACCAGCTCCATCACTATCATACGCCAATAACACATCTTTGGTATATTTTTTGATCAGGGCAGCTTGTCCCGGTGTAAAAGCCGTACCAAGTGATGCGACTGCCTGCGTAAAGCCCGCCTGATGCATACTGATTACATCCATATACCCCTCGCACAGAATGATATTCCCCGTTCTGGCGCTTCTGGCATAGTTCATACCATATAAATTCCTGCTTTTGTCAAAGATCTCTGTCTCTGGCGAATTCAGATACTTAGGACCGTTATTCTCTGCACTCATGATACGACCGCCAAAGCCTATCACGCGGTGATTGATATCCTGTATCGGGAACATGACTCTGTTCCAGAACTGAGTGGTGGTTCCCCGCTTCTCATCCGTCTTAGCCAGTCCAACATCCCGGATCAGATCATCACTGTATCCTTTCTGTCTCAAATATGTGATCAGCTCACCACCACGCACCGGTGCGTATCCCAGTCCGAAGTTTCTTCTGGTCTCTTCCGTAAGTCTTCGCCCATCCAGATATTCCCTGGCTTTTTCCCCATGAGGTGTGCGAAGCTGATAATAATAGAACTTCGCAGCTTCCTTATTTACTTCCAGAAGTCTGGCGCGTCTCGCCTCACGGCGTCTGGCTTCTTCCGAATATTCCATCTGTGGCAGCTCTACTCCTGCTTTATCTGCCAGAATCTTAATCGCTTCCGGGAATGTGCAGTTCTCATATTTCATGACAAAAGTCACCACATTACCGCCTTCGCCACATCCAAAGCATTTATATATCTGTCTGGAACGGCTCACTGCAAAAGACGGCGTTTTCTCACTGTGAAAAGGGCAACAGCATACGTAATTACTGCCTTTTCTCTGCAAACCGATATAACCTGATATCACGTCCACAATATCATTCTTTTGTCTTACTTCTTCTATTAATTCTTCCGGATAATACATTTTTCATCATTCCTGTTTCTCTATGTATGTCACTCTCTGTAGTCCGGTACATTTTCTAATATCCCATCCAGCACTTTGGAATATACAGTTCATCATAGACAGCAATCGCAAACCTGTCTGTCATGGAACTGATATAATCGCAGACTACCTGTTCTCTGGGTTCTCCCCTGAAACTCAGTTCCAGGAAGAACTTAGGCAATCCGTCAGGATGCTCCATATAGTGCTCATACAGTGTCTTGACCAGAGCCTCTGCCTTGTGTTCCTCACTTTTGGCAATCGGATTACTGTATACAGCATCGAACATGAATCGACGCAGAGCTTTCAACGCCTGATCCACTTCCGGAGACATGCAGATATCGTCTTTTCCCTTGCTCTGTGTCACAATATCATGTATAAAATGATTCAATCTTTCGCGGGGTGTATAACCGACTACCTCGCCAATCTCACGAGGCACATCATCACTCTTGAGAATCCCGGCGCGAATGGCATCATCCATGTCATGATACGTATATGCAATCTTATCCGACAGACGCACAATCTTGCCTTCCAGAGTTGATGGCATATTAGCTGTCTGGTGATTCAAAATACCGTCCCTTACTTCCCAGGTCAGATTCAGTCCTTCTCCATCCTTCTCCAGGATATCCACTGTTCTGACACTCTGCTCATTATGTTTGAATCCATAAGGGCTGATCTCATCCAGTGCCCGTTCACCCGCATGCCCAAAAGGCGTATGCCCCAGATCATGTCCCAGCGCAATCGCTTCCACCAGCTCTTCGTTTAACTGCAAAGCCTTGGCTATGGTTCTCGCATTCTGTGAAACCTCCAGCGTATGTGTCAAACGTGTCCTGTAATGATCTCCTTCCGGCGAAAGGAATACCTGCGTCTTATCCTTCAACCTTCTGAAAGACTTGGAATGGATGATTCTGTCCCTGTCTCTTTGAAAGACCGGTCTGATGTCACACTGCTCTTCTTCTCTGGCTCTGCCCTTAGAGTTCATACTAAGTGTTGCATACGGACTCAGATATATTTTCTCCCATTGTTCCAGATTCTCACGAATCGTCATGATATGCACCCCCTTTTTACCCATCTACTTCTAATATTCTGCGCAATTCCTTCAATTCCTTTTCCTTTTTTGAAAAAAGTCATTATAACTAACGGCTTAAAGTCACCTGGTCAAATTCCAGTTCTACGTAATCTCCCATGGCATGTTCCGCTTCCACGAAAAGAACTACATGATTATTCCTGATTGCAGAATAGCCGGCAGGAATCAACTCCTGATTATTCCAGTCCACATCATAGTCCAACAGGGTCATGGCATAGTCTGTTACATAACCATTATTTAAAAAAGCCGAAAAATCTGCCAGATCTACTCCCTCAGAGATAATCTCATATCCACTTGCAGTCTCCAGCCCTGAAACGATCTGTGCCATGTCTGCATAATCCTTCAATCGAAGATTCTTGCCTGTCGTCAGATCCAGATTCATCGTCCTGATCAGATTGGTCGGATGGGCTGCCCCTTCATAATTACAATATCCTCTGAAAATCACGGACAAAATTCCTGTTCCCTGTGTTGCTACTTGATATCCTAATCTATATGCAGTTAATCCTTCTTCTGAAATCACCTGCATGACCATCTGCTTCACATTCTCATTAATAGTGTTCTGAAGTTCTGTATTCTCCATATCTATAAGCTGAGGATATACCACCTTCACCTCGCAGCTGCCATTTAATGTATCTTCATATGTAACGCTCTCTATATCATATTGTACTGTCTGCTTATCAGCAAAAGCCACCGTCTCTTCCTCAGTCTGCGTCTCTGTCTCCTCTTCTGTTTCAGTCTGCGGCTGAGACTCTCTGATAATAATTGGCTCTGACTGCTCCGGGAGCAGCTCTCCAAAATCTACTGTAGATTCTGTTTCTTCTGCCGGCTGTTGTCCACATCCACCAAGGCAGAGCACCATGCCTAATGCTACGATCATTTGCTGTATTCGTCTTCGCTCTCTGTTCTTCATGCCATTTCTCCTTCATGTCAAAATTCCAACTATCAGAAACACGCAATACGAGTCTCCTGAGTTATTGTGGTATTCACCAAATGTCCATGCAAGCATGACCACATGGTTCATTACACACGTGAATAGAAACGAAAAACCCCAGAACGGAAATCGTTCTGAGGTTTTTGTGATGCAGGAGATGGGACTTGAACCCACACGGTATTGCTACCACAGACACCTGAAGCCTGCGCGTCTGCCAATTCCACCACTCCTGCGAACAAATATTATTC
>CAVBMG010000110.1:0-8881 GCA_963596435.1 Agathobacter sp. | reverse complement strand
AGGTAGGGGAATATTATGATAAAAGAAAAAAAAGGCGTGCGTCTGGAGCATATCTCTAAAATATACAAAGATCCAAAGACAGGAAAAGATTTTTACGCAGTAAAAGATGTATCCCTGAATATTGAACCGGGAAGCTTCGTTACTCTGCTTGGACCGTCTGGATGTGGTAAGACAACAACACTTCGTATGATCGCAGGTTTTGAAAGTCCTGATGAGGGAGAGATCTATCTTGGAGATGAGGCAATTAATGAGCTGACTCCCAATAAGAGAGATACGGCAATGGTATTCCAGAGTTATGCACTTTTCCCACATTATAATGTATTTGACAATGTAGCATATGGATTAAAGCTGAGAAAGCTTCCAAAGGATGAGATTCAGCGTAAGGTTATGGAGATGCTGGAGCTGGTGGAATTAAGCGGTATGGAGAACAGATTGACAAACCAGCTGTCAGGCGGTCAGCAGCAGCGTGTTGCACTGGCAAGAGCACTGGTCGTAGAACCCAGTGTACTGTTATTTGACGAACCACTCAGTAATCTGGATGCGAAACTTAGAATCTCCATGAGAACAGAAATCCGTAAAATCCAGCAAAAAGTTGGAATTACTGCAATCTACGTTACCCACGATCAGGCAGAGGCAATGAGCCTGTCAGATCAGATCATTATCATGAATGGCGGTGTTGTAGAGCAGATGGGAACACCGCAGGAAACCTACTATTCTCCTAAGAGTGCTTTCGTGGCAGATTTCATTGGAGAGGCTAACTTCCTGGAAGGTGTTGTAGAGAAGCATGATGTGATGAAGATTGCAGATGTATCAGTTTCGGTGAAGACGGGAGACATGGCAGCAGGTACTGCATGCAGACTGGTGCTGCGTCCGGAGAGCGTAACATTAAAGGATACAGGTATTCTTCCATGCAAAGTCGTATATTCCTGCTTTATGGGCTCTTACCAGAGTTATCATGTACAGGTCAAAGATATGCTTGTGAAGCTGGAAGAATATAATCCGAAGAATAAGAGAATCTATCAGGTAGGTGAGGATGCATTCCTGAACTTCGAGGAAGGAACAGTATTCCCATTATAGGCAACGGAAAGGGGCGGTGAACCCGATATGAAAGGAGTATTGGAGTATCTTCAGGGATGGAGTGATCTGGCTATCTGTTGCAGACTGATTATAGCAACTTTTCTGGGAAGTCTGATAGGCTGGGAGAGAATTTCCAAGAGGCATAATGCAGGAATCCGTACATTTGCTTTGGTCAGCCTGGGGGCAGCCGTATCTACAGCACTGAATATAAAATTAGGATACATTCCCGGACTGGAAGCGGATGTAAGCAGAATTCCAGCCGGCGTAATCAGTGGAATAGGTTTCCTGGGAGCTGGTTCCATACTGGTTACAGGGCGCAACCAGATTAAGGGACTGACAACAGCAGCCAGCCTGTGGGTATGCGCTGCAATGGGGCTGGTGATTGGTGCAGGATATTTACTTGTAGGAACTGTGTGCTTTGCCCTGATTATGATTGCAAACCGCGTACTGCAGAATCTGAGTGTGAGCGTGGAAGAGCACAGCCGCTATATCAGTATCTATCTGGAAGTGGAGAAATTAAAAGGCGTTGTGAAGCTTCGAAAATACATCTCAGAAACCGGGTATGAGCTGGTATCTATGAATAAGACAAAAGAGAAGACATTGCTGGATTCTGATGTGGCATTGACTGTTGTATTGGATATGAAAAGCACAACAGAGCATCAAAATGTGTTAGATGCCTTCAATAATCTGGAGTACGTGAATTATCTGGAAGAGATATAACAGCATAATATTTCTCACGAAATGTACGATATATATAATGTATGGATGCATGATGTGAGCTAAGGACAGCGATTCCCTGTGGAATGCTGTCCTTTTATATTATATATTGAGAGAAAGGTGTGGTCATAAAATGGAAATGTCAGCAATTAAAAATATGTCAAGATCAGAGTTATTGTCCAGTATCAGTGCCAGGAAAAATGAAATTGCAGAGAAGCTGCAAAAAGGTGAAACACAGGAGAGCTTTGAAATTGGAGGAAGTTCGTTTACCAATAGTGAATGGGATAAGCTGATTGGCAAAGTCGATTCACAGATTGATGAGATTAAGGAAGAGCAGAAGCTGAGAAAAGAGAAGCAGGAGGAACAGCAGGAAGCATATGAAGTGGCTGCATCAAGAACAAATTCCATGTTCCAGAAATTAAATGGAGTGTATAAGCAGGCGTGCCCCTATGAATATCTTGCAAAGGATGGAGTGATTGAATATAATGGGATAGTGTTCGCGTGCGATACAGAGCATAATGCCATATCTCTGGGTGATGTATCGGATAAGAGTAAGGTCATCACTGTAAGACTTAGTGGAGGCGGTACTTTGTACGTGAACCGTGAGAACATAGGAGATTTATCGCAGGCTATGGGAATGTTCTCACCGGAGGATGTGAACTGCATTCTGAGGGCATTGGCAGACGATGCCAAGATACAAAAGACCGAAGAAGAGATAGAAGAAGCGGGTGCACACATCGGAGAGGAGAACCAGGAATAGTCTGCCATATAGGGGAGAGCAGAATGATGAAAAAAAGATTTATTGCAGCAGTGTTGGCAGCAGGGCTGGTATTTACGGGTTGTGGAGCAACGAAGCAGACAGTAACGGAGACAGAAGTATTTCAGGATGGAGAGGTGCAGACACAGGATACTGCCCAGAGTGAGACGCAGGAGAAGGAGACACAGGAAACAGAATCACCAGTCAAGATAGAAATTACTTCAGAGCATCATGAGGGCGCAAGTGATGAGAGCCGTGAGGATGTGAAGTATACTTATGAATATGAACAGCCTATTGTGTCTATATCAGGAAATGAAGAAGCCCAGAATGCGATTCAGAGTGACTTGGATTCTTATATAGACAACTTCCTTGTCAGCCTGGAAAGTGGAGATTTCGGAATCGTATATGTAGATGGTGTAGAGACAAGCTATCAGGATGTGGGGATGCAAGTGCTTCGTGCAGATGAACAGGTTATCAGTATTATGATGACAAATGAGGGTTATGATGGTGGAGCACATGGATGGTTCACGATAGCATATTTCAATTATTTCACTGCAACGGGAGAGAAGATTACCTTCGATAAGCTGGGAGAAGGCTTCAGAGAGCGTGCAGAGCAGTTAGTTAAGGTTAAGGCTAAGCAGATGCAGCAGGAAGAGCAGTGCTTCTTTGAGGATTATCAGAAGGACATTTCACTGGTTGTACTGGATGGAACAGAGAACCGCAACGAGGTATATGCATCCATTTATGGAGATTCGGGGAGTGATATGGAAAGCGAGCCGACGATTCCCACTTTCTATGTAACAGATACAGGCTTTGGCTTCACGTCAGGACAATATGTATTACAGCCTTATGCAGGGGGAATCATAGATTTTACCTTTACGGCAGCAGATTTTGGTGATGTTCTTGAGGCAGATATTTTTACAGATGCAGGAGCCTGGGAGAGCACCATGGAGGAAGAGCAGCTCAGTGCGGTAGAAGAAGCTGCTGACGCAATCAGTGAGGAAGAATACGGAACCTTTACCAGGACGGCAGATGCTGTGGACGCTGGTGGATTTGACGATTTCAATGAGACCCTGAATCAGGACTTCACAGGAACCTGGTATGATCCTGAGATGGGGGAAGCTATTCGTCTCACCAGTCAGGGAGCGTATGTATATATTCCTTATCTTGATCTGTATGGGGATGAGCTGTATGAGTGGGAGCTGATAGACCGGTCTGCGAAGGGATTGTGCCCGGAGCTTGCCATATATTTTAATGGAAGAGATGCAGGTCCATTGGCTTATTATGTGGCTGGTATCAGAGACAATTATTTCTGGTGTAATGCACAGTCACAGATTTTTTACAGACAGTAAATGTAGAATATTGACGAATATGGAGAAAAAAGATATGCTGTAATTGTTTGAACAATTACAGCATTTTTTTAAGGAGGGGTTATTTGTGAACGACAAAAACGTAGTAATCAAAGATGCCAGAACCTTGGGAGTACCCAAAATGTTACTGCTTGGACTCCAGCATATGTTCGCCATGTTCGGTGCAACCATTCTTGTGCCCATACTGGTCAACAATTATTTCGAGGGAGAAGGGCTGTCCATTCAGGTAACATTGATCTGTGCAGGACTTGGTACACTGTTCTTCCATGTATGTGCCAAGATGAAAGTACCGGCATTTCTGGGTTCCTCTTTTGCATTCCTAGGTGGCTTTGCCACAGTAGCGAATCTGGACAGTGGAATGTATGCCAACATGACAATGGGTGAGAAGCTGCCCTATGCGTGCGGCGGTATCGTTGTAGCAGGACTGTTATATCTGATACTGGCACTGGTTATCAAGCTTGTGGGAGTGAAACGTGTCATGCATTATCTGCCACCGGTTGTAACTGGTCCCATTATCATCTGTATCGGCTTATCTCTTGCACCGTCAGCAATCTCTAATGCATCAACGAACTGGCTGATTGCAATCATTGCCCTGGCTACAATTATTATTTTTAATATCTGGGGAAAGGGCATGTTCAAGATTATTCCCATTCTGATGGGAGTTGTGATATCCTATGCAGTGGCAGTGATTCTTAATGCAGTTGGTATCACCAACCCGGATGGCAGCGCCATTATTGATTTCTCCAATATTGCAACAGCAGCATGGGTGGGAATTCCTCCTTTTCAGATATGCAAATTTGACATAACAGCAATTCTTGTCATGGCACCGATTGCACTGGCGACCATGATGGAACACATTGGTGATATGTCAGCCATTTCTGCTACAGTTGGTGAGAATTTCATTGCTGATCCGGGCTTACATCGTACACTGATCGGTGATGGACTGGCAACGTCTCTGTCTGCGTTATTTGGTGGACCGGCAAATACAACATATGGTGAGAATACAGGTGTATTGGAATTAAGCCATGTACATGATCCACGGGTCATTCGTATTGCAGCAGTATTCGCAATTATTCTGAGCTTTATTCCAAAGATGGCAGAGGTGATTGGTTCCATGCCATCTGCGATTATCGGTGGTGTAAGCTTTATGCTGTATGGTATGATCTCTGCCATCGGTGTGCGTAATGTGGTTGAGAATCATGTGGATCTTACCAAGTCACGTAATCTTGTGATCGCAGCAGTGATTCTGGTCAGTGGACTTGGATTTTCAGATGGTCTGACTTTTAGCGTATTTGGCACTTCTATTACATTGACAGGGCTTGCAATCGCAGCTCTTGCGGGTATTATTTTAAATGCCATATTGCCGGGTAATGACTATGAATTTGGTGAAAATCTCCAGGGAGATATCAACAGAGGCGTAGGAATGAATCCCAACATAAAAGAATAATGGAATTATGGTAAACAAAAGCGGTGTTATAGACGAAATAATCTATAACACTGTTTTTATTTTTATAGAAGATAAGAAGATAAAGACACATAGCGACGTAAGTGTGAAGTCAGAGAGGTATGATAAGGGGTATGGAAACAAAAAAGATACAGGAACAGCAGGTTACTGAGTGGATGCATGAGGTGCTGGAATATCGTATGAAGGATATAGGGCATGTTTTGAAGCACTGTTCCTATATTGAGAAATACGGTATAGAGAAGAAGGACAGTTATCTACTGGGTTTTGCTTACTTTTATATAGGGGAAGCACACTATATCATGAATGAGATAGACGATATGCTGGAGAATATGGCGAAGGCAATCGGATATCTGAATGAGTCCAAACAGTGGAATCTGCTGGCAAGAGCTTATAATCTGCTGGCAATTATCTCTATTAATAAGGGAAATGCACCGGTGGCAATGGATTATTATCTGTTGGGGTTTGCCTGCGCCAAGGAGCATGATATTGAGACAATTACCTGTAGTATCGAAATTAATCTGGGATATT
Source organism: Agathobacter sp. (assembly GCA_963596435.1). GTDB lineage: Bacteria > Bacillota > Clostridia > Lachnospirales > Lachnospiraceae > COE1. The sequence goes on along the minus strand of CAVBMG010000110.1, from coordinate 2,967 downwards.
TATATTTGCAGAATGGCGTATACCATGAAGCCAGGCAATATTTTGAATCCGCTTATCAGTTATATTGTAAGGACGGGGCAAAAGAAAGTAATATTGGGCGTCTGATCATGATATATACTAATCTGGCAAACTGTTATCTGCTCTGGGGTAAGCTGGAAAGAAGCAGGGAATATATTGAGAAGATAAAGGAAGAATGTGAGCCTTATTTTACAGATATGGATCATGTATATGTAGGCTGTGCCAAAGTCAGATATTATCATCTGTCAGAGTATTCCAGAACAGTAATGGATGAATGCATTCAGGAGAGAAAGACGCTGGCGTTGGAAATACTGGATGTTGATTACTTCAAGGAATACAATGACAACTATGGTCATCAGGCAGGGGATGAATGTATCAAGGCAGTGGCTTCACTGATTAAGAACATGCAGAATAAGAATGTATTCTGCGCCAGATATGGTGGGGACGAATTCATTATTATGTATCAGGGGCTGGGAGAAGCAGAGGTCTATGAGAAGGCAGAAGCCCTTAGAGAGAGTATCATGCGACTCAATATCATGCATGAGTATTCGAAGGTAGCTTCTGTTGTGACTATATCACAGGGAATCTGTGTGGATGTACCAGGCAGTGAGAATAAGAACTGGGATTTCATTCATGTTGCTGATAATATGCTGTATCGGGTCAAGAAAAAGCAGAGAAACAGCATCTGTATGGGCAGACTTCATGAGTCCAATGCATAATTGATGGACAAATTATAAAAAAATTATAAAAAGCGTACACAACTATTGACCTTTCATAAATGGAGTGCTATAACACATGTAGAACAAAGGAAAGGGACATGAATTGAATAAATCCTAAGCCCCCAACGCTCCGGGTTCTCTATTTGTAGAATTGGAGGAAAAGACAAATGACTACTTTAAGAGTACAAAAAAGAGACATGGAAACAAAGGCAAAGAAACTGAGAAGAGAAGGTTTTATTACCGGTAATCTTTTCGGTAAGGAGATTGAAGGTTCTATACCACTTAAAATCGAACGATTAGAAGCAGAGAGAACTTTACGTGGATGTATGAAGGGTACACAGATTATGCTGGATGTAGAAGGCAAGATGTATGATGTACTGATCAAGGAGATTGACTTCGATGCAACCAAGAATCAGACACTGGAAATTGATTTCCAGGCACTGGTAAGCAATGAGAAGGTTCATTCTGTAGCAGAGATCGTTCTTCACAACACAGAAAACGTTGTAGAGGGTGTTCTGGAACAGATACTGAAAGAAGTATCTTATAAGGCATATCCAAGCGCACTGGTAGATAAGATTGATGTAGACTGTGGTAATCTTCATTTAGGAGACTGCATCAGAGTAAAGGATCTGGAGATAGCTAAGAATAAAGATATCAGCATCATGACCAATCCAGAATCCATTATTGTGAATGTCATTGCAGTTCATAATAATGCAGGCGATGATACAGCAGATGACACAGAAGAAACAGCAGAGAAATAAAGGATAAACAGTATGGGGCAGGTTGAAAAATCTGCCCCATAAAATTTTTTGAAAAAATTTTAAAAAAGTACTTGCATTTTTTCGAAACGTATTATATACTATCACTTGTGCTGATGAGTTACCAGTCACTTAAATGAATAAAGCGCTATCGCCAAACGGTAAGGCAACGGACTCTGACTCCGTCATTTTCAAGGTTCGAATCCTTGTAGCGCTGCTACAGAAAGCTCTCGAAAGTATCGAGAGCTTTTTATTTACACAGGAATGTGTAACAACAGATAAGTAACACGGAGTGCGTGAGGATGCGCATGTAATGGAAATGCAGTCTATAATGACAGCATAGGATTTTAAAGGAGAACGGTATGTTTCAATTAGGAAGAAAACAAGAATTAGTGGTAGTAAAGACAGTTGATTTTGGTGTGTATCTGGGGGAAGACCAGAATGCCGGCATGGACGAAAGAGTACTTCTGCCAAAGAAGCAGGTGCCTGAGAATTGCAACATTGGAGATAAGATAGAAGTATTTCTGTATAAGGATTCCAAGGACAGGCTGATCGCAACAGTCAATATTCCTAAATTAATGGTAGGAGAAGTAGGATTTCTGAAGGTATCCCAGGTAACGAAGATTGGTGCATTCCTTGACTGGGGACTGGAGAAGGATATTCTGTTACCGTATAAAGAACAGACAAGAAAAGTCAGAGAAGGAGAAGAAGTTCTGGTAGCACTCTATATTGATAAGAGCAGCAGACTGGCAGCTACCATGAATGTATATGAATATCTCCGCAAGGACAGCGAATATAAGAAGGATGATATCGTAACAGGTATGATTTACCAGACCAGCGATAACTTTGGTGTATTCGTGGCAGTGGATAATATCTATTCTGCATTGATTCCCAAGAAAGAGGTAGTAGGTGAGCTTCGTATCGGTGATACTGTGCAGGCGCGTGTGACCGGTGTGAAGCCGGATGGCAAGCTGGATCTGAGTATCCGCGAAAAGGCATATCTGCAGATCGAGAAGGATGCAGTAAAGATCCTGCAGATCATCGACAGTTTCGATGGCGTACTGCCTTTTACAGACAGGGCAAATCCAGAAGTCATCAAGCGTGAGACACAGATGAGCAAGAATGAGTTCAAACGTGCCATTGGCAATCTGTTAAAGAATGGTAAGATTCAGATTAAAGAGAATTGTATCAGAAAATTATAGTGTAAAAGAAAAATCCCCTAAGGAATAAGTTCCAAAGGGGATTTTGTGATACCCGGCAGTTTATACCATAATATCAATATTGCTGCCAAGATCGGGATATACGGAACGTTCCATTGCTGATGCGTCTAGCATTTCAGTAATGGCACTGCCTGTACTCTGTGCCTGTTCCAGAGACTTGGATAAAACAGCAGTTCCTACATCACTTAACAGGTTCGTCTGTGCCAGATTCATTGATAAAGCGGCGATGTCCATAGATATCCCTCCTTTCTA
>CAVBMG010000109.1:0-8903 GCA_963596435.1 Agathobacter sp. | reverse complement strand
TGTTAAGCACGCCGCCAGCGTTCATCCTGAGCCAGGATCAAACTCTCATGTTAAAAGTTGTTTGATTCTTGCACCAGTTAAACTGGCTTATCCGTTGCATTTCTTCAATTCACTGCCGAGAACGAAGTTCTCGTGTGCAAATCTCCGATTTGCGCTGTTTACTTTTTTAAAGGTTTTGTTCTCTGAACAATCCTATCGTTTCATTTCTGAAACTTTTCTCAATAGAATTTTCAGGGTTGCATTACTGTTTATTTGTCAAGGTTCTTACCGTTGTTCATGTTCGACACAACTCTGATAGTTTATCATGTATCATTGTGTTTTGTCAAGCACTTTTTTAAATTTACATAATTCAAATTTTTATCATTTGAATCACTCTTAACGGCGAAATTTATCATATCATTTCATTTTCCAAAAGTCAATCACATTTTATGATTTTTTTAAATCTTTTTTATGATTCGGAATCGGACAGGTTACATAACCTGCATAAGCCGGATAATATAATTGGTATGATATAATAGACTAAGCAGCCTGCTTTGATTGACCATTTCCAGTATCCAGCCATTCAGATGCAGTATATCAAAATATCCAAACAGAATAAAAAGCGCCCATATCAGGCATACCATCTGTGCCATTCCAAGCAGTGTTCCTCCCAGACGATCCAGCCACTTGACTACAGGCAATCGGCTGACCAGCCTGCAGGAGTCAAGTAACAGCTTGATGATCCTGTGCAGCAATCTGATAACCACAAGAAGTATAAGTGCCATAAGCACATTCAATATACTCCCCTGAATAAAGCTTCCAATTCCTTTTACCAATACAATAAGTACTATGATGCCTATCACATAAGAGGTGATACGCACCACACCTTCTACCAGTCCTTTACGAAATCCCTTGACTGCACCTGTAGCCAGTAACAGCACTGCTATGATCCAAACTATATTAATATCCATATATCCCTCGTTGTATTTTATGCATTAACTATTGCAGCTGTATGTTCTGTATGCTGTCTGTCGTTACCAATGTATATCTGGCAATATTGCCTGTAGGAATCATACATTCTACACGGTTTCTGAAATCTCCCTGATACTTCAATCTGCCATCCCAGTCATAAATCACACAGCTCTCATCATTATAGATGATAATGCCTGCTGTATCAAAAATAATGTCCTTATATTCCAGGTCAAAGGCAAGTTCTCTGACTTTCTTACCTGATGTATCATAAAGCTCCATTCGATACGTAGTCTCTGCTCCCGAATTATAAAAGACAAGTCCGACATGATCTTTATCATAGAATATGCTCTGAATCTCTTCTGAAATCAAAATATCTGTCAGACTGACCGGTTTCTGTCTGCCCTGATAGAACATAAGTCTGTTATCTGCAACGGCAAATACAGTATCATTATTCATAAAAGAAATCAAAGGCACTACTGCATCTGCGTAACCGTATCCTCCAACGAGGTTATCTGTATAATTCTGTCCAACTGAGGAGAAATTATAAAAACCGACACTGGAAGTCACCTTACCATTCTCCGCCTTTAAATAAGATACTGCGATCTGTTTGCCATCATCAGATATGGCAATTGCCACAGGATATCCTGATTTACTCATGGTTGTTTTAAAATATGCCAGCTGTTCTCCTGCAACGCTGTAAAGATAGATTGCCGTAACCGTTGAATCGTCCAGAACTGCTGCCACTACCCCATTAGAAGCCACGCAGAAATCTCTGATTGGCATTGTTGTGTCTATCGTTCCCAGGTTGCCGGCTGTATCTGACACATAAATATTACGTCCATTATAATCACCTACCGCAACTACATTTGAGCATGTCCGAACCATGGGGTCCTGCATTTCATAGGTCTGGTTCCAAATGACTTTTCCCTTGGCATCTGTACAGCTCATACCATCTTTACTGTAGGTAAACAGGGTATTGGCAAGATTAATACTGTGCGCTTCCTGCGATCTGGACCATTCATATTGCTGTTTTACTTCATAATCCGTGTATTGCAGATTCTTCCAGTGTATATATGCGCAGACCAAAAAGACACCAACCAGTGCCACTACAAAGCAGATTCTGTATATCATAAGCACCTTGTGTCTTGCAAGCTTATGTTGTAAAGGCGCATCTGCTTTGTTTGTATTTTTTTCTTCTTTCTTTCCACTTTTCAGAAAAGGGTTTCTCTTTGCCTCGTTCAGGTCTGCCATATTCTCCCCCTGTATCTTGCAGCATGGTGCTGTTATTCTATGTAGGTTTATTGTCTTTCAGTATACCATTATTCTGTTTGAAGTAAAAGCCTTTGTCCATAAAGTATACTGTCTGCATCCTCAATTCCATTCCACGCACAGATTGCAGATACCATATCATACGTTCCATACACCTGATAACTGATGCTTCGAAGCGTATCTCCCTGCTGTACGATATAATATTGCATCGCCGGTGCTGCTGTATCCTGAACCACTGCCTCCTGCGTCTGCACATTTTCCGCATACGTCTGCTGCTCCTCTGCTGCTTGCGTAGCTTCTGTCGACTGCATAAGCTGCGCCTGTTCCTGTAAGGAGTCCTCTTCCAGGGTCGCTTGTGTTATATCCTGGGTCTGCACCGCACTATCCAGCTGTTCTTCCCAGGTTCCCTTCTCTTCGTATAGCTGTCCGCTCATTGCAGCCAGCGCTTCCTCGGGCATTGACATAATATAGGCAATCTTGTTCTCCATATCTTTCATTTTGTGATAATTATTAACAGATATGATGCCAAAAGCCGCCACACACACCATCAAGCCAAGACAGAGCAGATTCATGGCATTCCACAGGTAACTTACTCTGGCTTCCTCTCTGTTGCATGCCTGCGTCATTCTGGTAAAACGCACAGCATCCTCTGACTGGGTGCGAATCCTGCCTTTATTATGTGTCAGATTCCACTCTATCAGATAATTCTGCATTTCTTCATTCTGATCATAATAAATATAAAAATCGCGAACTACTATTTTGCTTCCATCAGGTGCTGTTATTTCCAATCCGATCTGTGTATCTGTACCCTCCTGTATGGTAGCCTGTCCTATACAATAACAGGAAGGGAAAAATCTTTCTCCTGATACCGCAGGCAGCGACTGGTCTATTGCCCCTGATATCACCAGATACACCCTTCCCTGTTCTTCAAATTCATACCCCCACAGAGAAATCTCACGTTTCTTCCCCTGTGTAGAGTCCTCTTGATACACTTTTCTGATAAAAGTATGTACATAATCCTCAAGGTACAGCAGATAATCTCCTTTGGGATCACCTACTGCCCGCGTGTTCACCGGAATCTGCGCCATGTCTCATTCCACCCTTCCCTGTCAGGTTCATTCCCATAAACTCTGTAATCTATCAGGAAATATCGTAGCATATTCATTACGCATAATCTGTCGAAGCGAACACCCGCATATTTATTTTTACAGACAAAAATCGACTGCTCAGAGTCGATTTGTCTTGTTTATCCTGCTATGAATGGAATATTCTACCAGGACAATTTATAAATAGTTGTTGTTTTGTACTCTCTATCCGGTCCATAGATAACATCCGGGAAGTTCTCTCTGTTTACCGAATCAGGATATGCCTGAGTCTCCAGTGCCAGACCACATCTCTTGCCATACTCTGCATTTGCTTTTCCCTTATGAGATGAAATACAATTGCCAGCATAGAACTGCATACCCGGCTGATCTGAATATACTGTCATTGTTCTGCCCTTAACAGGCTCCGTTACTTCTGCAATCTTTCTGACTGAGCCATCGCAATGATCCAGTACCCAGTTATGATCATAGCCCTGTACTAATTTAAGCTGTTCATTGTCATCCTCAATACGCTTGCCTATTACTGTAGGTGTGTTGAAATCAAATGGTGTTCCTTCTACAGAAGCAATCTCGCCTGTAGGAATAGCACCCGGTATTACCGGTGTGTATGCAGCTGCAAGTATCTGGAGCTTGTGCTCTAAAATACTTCCTGCATTGTGTCCTGCAAGGTTGAAATATGAATGATTGGTCATGTTAATTAAAGTCTTTTTATCACTTGTTACATGATAATCCAGTCTCAGCTCATTCTCTTCTGTCAAAATATAGGTTACTTCTACATGCTTATTGCCCGGAAATCCCATGGAACCATCTGGATCATCCAGGGTAAAGCAAACACCATTACCCACTATCCTGGCATTCCATAATCTCTTGGGATAACCAGTCGCGTGATCACTGTGAAGATTGTTCTCATTGTCATTTACAGGTAACTGATATGTAACTCCATCAATGCTGAACTTCGCTTTGGCAATACGATTTGCGCTTGGTCCGATTACTGCGCCAAAGAAACAGTCATTTACATAATAATCTTCTAATTTGTCATAACCCAGAACAATATCATCTACTTCACCTTTGTGGTCAGGTACTAACAGATTCACAAGAATTGCACCATAATCCATAACTTCTGCAATCATACCATTCTGATTCTGTATACTATACAGAGTTACTTCATGTCCATCTTTCATTGTTCCAAATACTTTTGTACGAACTGACATATCTCATCCCTCCATTTATATAATTTATAATTCCACTCTACCCTCTAATGCTCTTAATAAAGTCATTTCATCTATGCATTCCAGATCTCCGCCGACAGGTACACCGCTGGCGATTCTCGTCACTTTCACACCGGTAGGTTTGATCAGCTTGGAAATATACATTGCTGTTGTCTCTCCTTCCAGGCTGGAATTCGTTGCAATAATAACTTCCTTCACGTCACCTTCAAGACGTTTGATCAATTCTTTTAATTTAATATCAGACGGTCCTATTCCCAGCATAGGTGATATCGCCCCATGCAGCACATGATATACGCCTTCGAATTTACCGGTCTTCTCATATGCTGCCAGATCCCTGATATTCTCTACTACCATAATCGTAGTATGATCTCTCTTGGGATTGGCGCAGATAGGGCATACCTCTTCATCCGTAAGTGTGTAGCAATATTTGCAATAATGTATATTATTCTTGGCGTCTACCATGATTTTGGCAAAACGCTCTACATGCTCCTTGGGCATATTGATAATATGCAAAGCCAGTCTCTGTGCTGATTTATTCCCGACTCCGGGAAGCTTGGCAAACTGTTCGATCAACTGATTGATATATCCGCTATACAGGTCCATTAGAAAGGAAATCCTCCGCCAAGTCCGCCTGTCATCTTACCCATTAATTCATTGTTTGCATCATCTGCCATTCTAAGAGCTTCATTGGTAGCAGCCATGATCAGATCCTGAAGCATTTCAATATCATCCGGGTCAACAACTTCCTGAGAAAGCTGTACTTTAAGAACTTCTTTCTTACCGGATACTGTTACTTCAACAGCTCCACCGCCTGCTTTGGCGCTGAATTCCTTTGCTTCTAATTCCTTCTGTCCTTCTTCCATCTGACGCTGCATCTTCTGTGCCTGTTTCATCAGATTATTCATATTACCAGGCATACCCATGCCACCTGGAAATCCACCTCTTTTTGCCATTTATATAATCCTCCTTATTCTTCTACTACTTCTATGTCCATATCTGTAAGCTTGCTCAGGTCTACATAGCTTTCTTCAAAGCTTCGTCCTTCCTGCAGCTTCTCTATATGGACGGTTACTTCCTTTTGTAAAAAAGACGCTATCATATCCTCAACCCTGCTCTTATTGTCGGGTTCTTTGAGATAATCATAGGGCAGTCCATCTTCTACGACAATCATCAGATTGTTGTCCCCACCAAGGCTTAATTTTGCATTTTTTAAATAAACCTTCAATGGAGGTGTCGCCTGCGAAACAATCCCCGCCCAGTTATTCACGATCTCATGCACTTCCTCGGGAATTGCCTTCGGAAGCTGAGGTCTTGGCTGGGGAGTCTGTGCAGTCATACCCGTTGATTGTACCGCAACAGGTGCTGCCTGTACAATCCCTTTTTCAATTTTATCTTCCAGATTCTCCAATCTGGCTACTACTGCGTCATTTGTAGTCTCCATCTGAGGTCTGCATAACTTGATCAATGTCATTTCTATCAGGATTCTCTTCTGGGTAGCATACTTTACCTGCCCTGACAATTCTGAAAAAATACGGATGTAGCGCATGATAGTCTCCGCATCAAGCTGCTGTGCTTCTTCTTTGAGACGTACCAGGTTATCACTGGAGACATCAATGACATCTTCTATATCACTGTCTGATGTTTTGACCAGCAAAAGGTTTCTCAGATACCAGGTAATATCCGCCACGAACTGAGTCAGTTCCCTGCCCTGCATCACGACTTCTTCCAGAAGCGAGATACAGCCGACTATATTCTGCTCGCGGATAAAACCAAGTAATTCGCTGAATACTCTGGTATCTACAGCACCCAGCACATCCAGTACCTTGTCATAGGTCAGTTCCTCTCCAAAATGGAAAGCAATACACTGATCCAGCAGACTTAATGCATCTCGCATGGAACCATCTGCAGTTTTGGCAATATAACGTAATGCCTTATCCTGTACGGCGACCTGTTCTTTGTCCATCAGCTCCTGCAGTCTGTCAGCAATTGTATCTATATTGATTCGTTTGAAATCATAGCGCTGGCATCTGGACAATATGGTAATTGGAATCTTATGCACTTCTGTAGTCGCCAATATAAAGATGACATAAGAAGGGGGCTCCTCCAATGTTTTCAGTAATGCATTGAATGCCCCTATAGACAACATGTGTACTTCATCAATAATGTATACCTTATATTTACCCTCTACCGGTGAATAGGATACTTCATCAATAATCTCTCTGATATTATCTACACCATTGTTTGATGCAGCATCTATCTCAATTACATTTACTGAAGCCCCCGAAGCAATGGTCTTACAGCTGCGGCATTCCCCACAGGGGCTTCCATCTACCGGATGTTCACAGTTCACTGCCTTGGCAAAAAGCTTGGCAATTGTAGTTTTTCCGGTTCCTCTTGTACCTGTAAATAGATATGCATGTCCAATACGGTCTGCCTTGATCTGATTCTTCAATGTTGTAACAATATGATCCTGACCTTTTACATCTTCAAATCTGTCAGGGCGAAACTTTCTATATAATGCCGTATATGACATGTTCTTTAATCTCCAAAACTAATTCCTAATGTTTTTGCTTCCTGCACAATCGTGGAATTCGGGTCTACCATTTTCAGCTTACCCGCAACATCTTCCAGAGGTACTTTTACGATCTCTCGGTTTACATAACCTACCATGTAGCCATATTCGCCTTCCAGAATCAGGCGTGCAGCTTCTGCACCCAGTCTGCTTGCAAATACTCTGTCATAAGGATCAGGGCTTCCGCCTCTTTGTGTATGTCCGGGAACAGTAACTCTGACTTCCATACCTGTCTTCTTGGTGATCTGGTCTGCAATTTCATAAGAAACACTTGGATATTTGTACTCTTCCATGGATTTCTTATATTCCTTTTTGGACAGTTTTGCCTTTTCCTTGGAAATAGCGCCCTCTGCCACTGCAAGGATTGTAAATCTGCTTCCTCGCTGGGCACGCTTGTTGATTGCTTCGATTACCTTATCAATATCATAAGGTATCTCAGGGATCAGAATAATATCTGCTCCGCCTGCCATACCTGCATTCAGAGTCAGGAATCCTACCTTATGTCCCATAACCTCTACAATGAATACACGTCCATGAGAAGCTGCGGTTGTATGAATCTGGTCAATACACTGTGTTGCAATATCAACAGCACTCTGGAAGCCAAATGTCATATCTGTTCCCCACAGATCATTATCAATGGTCTTGGGCAGTGTTACAATATTAAGCCCCTCTTCTCTTAAAAGATTTGCTGTTTTGTGTGTACCATTACCACCAAGAATGACAAGACAGTTGAGATTAAGCTTATAGTAATTCTGCTTCATCGCTGCTACTTTATCCAGGCCATTCTCATCCGGGTCACGCATATTCTTAAAAGGACATCGTGAGCTGCCAAGTATCGTACCGCCCTTGGTCAGGATACCTGAGAAATCTGAGAATGAAAGTGTCTTATAATTACCATAGATCAGACCCTTATAACCATCCAGAAATCCATACAGTTCCACATCCTGATTGGAATTGAGCAAGCCCTTGGCAACACCTCTCATGGCAGCATTCAGAGCCTGACAATCTCCACCACTTGTTAACAAACCAATTCTAATCATGCAAGTCCCCTCCTATCTCTATTTGATACGATTATAGCGCATTTTTATAACATGAACAACTTTATTTTTGAATACCGCTCTCTGCATTTGCAGCAAACTCCCGTATCCTTTTATCTGACTGACGTTGTGTATACGCTGCTGCAATCATCAGCACCAGATCTGATATTCCATCATATAATAAACCAATTCCAATAATCAGCATCGTAATCTCAAAAGCCAGAAAAGGATGCATTACAAGGAATACTCCCAGAGTCAGCGTAATCAGTGCAAAAATCAGTGCTATCCACCATTTGCCTGAGCCGGCATGCTTAATATCCATTGTAAACTGTAAATCCATACAACCGTGGATGAGCATGACAATTCCTATAATGACCGGCACAAGAGACAGAACCGTATCAGGTCGTATACATACCCAGGCTCCCAATAAAATCAGAATAATATTCATCAGCATGCTGAATTTGGAATAAAAGCCGATTCTCTCTGCTCTGATGCAGACAATGAGCTGGATTCCACCCATAAGAATCAATGCTGCTCCCAGCAGATAACACAATATTCTGCCTGACCAGTCCGGCCATATGACCAGCACTGCTCCCAACGCAATTGTCAGAATCGCTGAGATAAAATAGTTCTTTTTCATTCCCTCTACAAATGTACTCATAACCGTTCTCCTTTCGTTACACACGTTCTCTAGTAGATATGGGGATTACTCCCCATACCCCTACACAAAACCGTACGTGCG
>CAVBMG010000108.1:0-9069 GCA_963596435.1 Agathobacter sp. | reverse complement strand
ACAATACTGTACACTGATTGTATAATTTCAGATATAAAAAAACATATAATCCATATCAGAATAGTAGGAATATAAAAATAAATGAGAAAACTAATTAAGAATGTAAATGTATTTGATGGAAAAAACAGAGAATTACTGGAGCATCATTACATCGTCATTGAGGACAATCTGGTGACGGAGATAAGTACAGGTGAAATCTCAGAGGATAATTTTGATGAAGTAATAGATGGCAGGAACCAGTATGCAATACCGGGGCTTACAGACACCCATGTGCATCTTGGCAGGATCACAGACTATCAGGGACACAACAATCTGGAATACAGTCTGGTTCTGACACCACGTATCACAGCGAAGCTTCTGGCGCATGGCATTACGACAGTCAGGGATGCAGGTGGAATTACAGTAGGTCTGAAACAGGCAATTGATGAGGGGCTTGTTGATGGACCAAGAATCTATCCCAGTAATGCCTATATCAGTCAGACCTGCGGACATGGAGACAATGATGAGAGGAAAAGAAACAGGGATATTCAGTACAGAATACCTTCCTCAGGAGTGTTGGCAGACGGTGTGCCAGAGGTTCTAAGAGCAGTGAGGGAACAGTTCTATCGTGGAGCTTCACAGATCAAGATAATGGCTGGTGGTGGAATGTCTTCGGAGCATGATCCGGTTGCAACAGTACAGTTCACATATGAAGAAATGAAAGCCATTGTAGATGCAACAGCAGATTATGGCACTTATGTTATGGCACATCTGTATACACCTGAATGTATGAAAAGAGCAATAAAAGCCGGCGTAAAAAGTCTTGAACACGCACATGCCATGGATGAAGAAACAGCCAGAATGATACAGGCAGAGGATGTCTTTGTGACACCAATGCCACAGTTTACAGAAGAAGAGATCAAGTGGAACCATATGGGCCCCTATGCTGATTATGTAAGCTATAAAAAGAAGAAGCCGGGTGCAAATGATGTGAAATCCAGAACTGCTTACACAACAGAGCTGATTAACAAGTATGATTTAAAGATACTGTTTGGAACAGATATGATGGTCACATATCCTGATTATGAGCCAAGACAGGGACTGGATTTCAAAGAATACAAGAAACGCTTCGGAAGCTATAAAGGCATTGTATCAGCAACAGGTAATGTGAATGATCTGATAAAACTGACTACATATCAGAATCCCTATCCGGAAGGAGAGATTGGCGTCTTGAAGAAGGGGTCCTTTGCAGACATATTGATTATTCAGGGAAATCCCGTAGAAGATCTGGATCTTTTGTATGATGTAAATAATATACAGCTTATTATGAAAGATGGAAAAGTATATAAAAATACGCTGTCATAGAGCAAATTTGAGAAGTCACTGTTATTTTTCAGTGACTTTTCTTCGCTTATTTTCAGTGATTATGAAAGAATGTTCTTTGTAAAATGTGAAAAATGTAGTATGATAAGGATAATAGACATAAGATAACAGGAGGAAATGACTATGGCTGTGATGCCTCATATATTACTGGATGAGAAAATGACAGCGCCCTATGCATTGTTACCGGGAGATCCGGCGAGACTGGACAGGATTGCCACCCATCTGGATCAGGTGGAGGAGCTGGCGTATAACAGGGAATTTCGTTCTTTGCGAGGATTCTACAAGGGAGTCCGTGTTATGGCATTGTCTACCGGACTTGGTGGACCGAGTACAGCAGTTGCAGTCGAAGAACTGGCAAAACTCGGAGTCAGTCATATGATACGAATCGGAAGCTGCGGTGCTCTTCAGAGGGGAATCCATGTAGGAGATCTGATCCTTGTCAATGGAACGGTCAGAAATGACGGTACTTCAAGGACTTACATAGAAGATGGTTATCCTGCTGTTGCTGATTTTTCTTTGCTGGCAGCATGCAAAGATGCAGTAGAGAGTATCCAGGTGCCATATCATATAGGAATTGCCAGAACGCACGACAGCTTCTATACGGATGAAAAGGATGAGATATATGCATACTGGAAGAAGAAAGGCATTATTGCATCCGATATGGAGACGGCAGCCTTGTATGTTGCAGGCAGATTACGTGGTGTAAAATGCGCTTCTATATTAAATGTTGTGGTTGCAAGCGAGGATGATCTGCAGGAACAGATCAATCACTATACAGATGGGGAGAATATGGCCTCACAGGGAGAAAAAAATGAGATTCTGACAGCGCTTGAAGCGTTTGTAAGGATAAATAAAAGCACTACAGAAAGGTAGGTACTTATTATGAAAAAGATATTTGCAACAAAATGGAACGCAGCAACCATTGTTTTGATTCCTGTCTGTATTGGAATCAATTTCCTGGGAAAGATGTTTGCCTCTGCATTGAAGCTTCCTTTATGGCTTGATGCAATTGGAACCTGCATCGGTGCAGTATTGGGAGGCCCGATCATTGGCGGTCTGTGTGGCGCAATCAATAACCTGGTATATGGTCTGATCATTGGTGATAATATTACGATTATTTACCTGTTCACCAGTCTGGGTATTGGTATTGCAGCCGGTATTATGGCAAGACTTGGATTTATGGAGTCTTTTCCCAAGTCATTGCTGACAGCCTGTGCAGCAGGACTTGCAGCTGTAGTAATCTCAACTCCACTGAATGTTATATTCTGGGGTGGTACAACAGGTAATGTCTGGGGCGATGCATTATTTGCAGTGACACAGGCAAATAACATGCCCGTATGGTTAGGTTCTTTCCTGGATGAAGTTGTGGTAGATGTACCCGATAAGCTGATTACAGTCATTGTTGTTTACTTTATTATGCTTGCTCTGCCAAAGAAACTTACATCTTTGTACGAAGCAGATAATAAGATTGAGAGCCTTGATTAATAACGGGGATTTCAGAGGACAAGGGGGCATAGGAATATCCTATGCCCTTTTCGGTAAAAAGGAATAAAATTATGAAAAATATTACATTGTATGTCGATAATGGAACTTATCTGACGAAATTACACCCATATACCAAATTAGTATATATTCTGACCGCTATCTGCACACCGCTTCTGATTGGTCAGATATGGGCATTTTGTGCATTTATTCTGTGCAACATTCTGATTCTGCTCAGTACGAAACTGCTAAAAAGGGCAGTGCCGTTGATTATCTTTTCCTTTACGATACTTCTGACTATTTTTATCATTCATGGTCTGTTCAATTACCGTAATGAGACAGTATTATGGAAGATTGGTCCTGTCTGCTTCTATAAAGAAGGTGTATTGTATGCAACGAGAATCGGTTTGAATATATTAAATATGCTTTTGTCTTTTGCTACATTCGTTCTGTCTACGAAGCCTGCTGATCTGGTGGAAGCTTTGGAGAAGTCAGGCTTTTCCAAAAGATTTGGTTACATCATCAACTCTGTATTTCAGATTATCCCGCAGATGACCGGAACAATGAGCACGATCATGGATGCCCAGAGGAGCAGAGGAATGGAGACAGAAGGTAATCTGCTGGTGCGTGCAAAAGCCTTTATTCCATTAATATCACCTGTTATTACAAGCTCACTGATCAATACCAGAGAGAGGGCGATTGCGCTGGAAGTACGTGGATTCGATGCCAATTGCAAGAAGACCTTCCTGAGTGATAAACCAAGACAAAAGATTGACAAAGTGTTGACAATCCTGTGCATATTGCTTCTTATAGCAGCAGTGATTATCAGAGTTGTATGGAGGTAAGACATGAATCCAATGATAGAAGTAAAGAATCTCAAATATAAGTATCCTCATACAGACAAGCTTGTTTTGAATGATATCAGTTTCACCGTAGAAAAAGGCGAATTTATAGGAATCGTTGGCGCTAATGGAGCTGGCAAAAGCACACTGACGCAGGCACTTGTTGGTCTTGTTCCGCAATTCTACAAGGGAGCATATGGCGGACAGGTTCTGGTGGATGGCATGCAGGCATCTAAAGACCCAATCGCATCTATCTGTAAAAAGGTCGGTCTGGTATTTCAGAACCCTTTTAACCAGTTATCCGGGGCAAAAGACACCGTATATGAGGAGATTGCCTTTGGACTGCAGAACTTTGGTATTGAACGGGATGAAATGGTAAAAAGAATAGAAGACGCCATGAATCTGCTGGATATTGCAGGACTGAAAGACCGTAATCCTTTTGATTTGTCAGGTGGACAGATGCAGCGTGTGGCAATCGCAAGTATTCTTGTTATGCAGCCGGAGATCATGATTCTGGATGAACCGACTTCACAGCTTGATCCTGCGGGAACAGAAGAGGTATTCAAGGCTGTAGAGAAGCTGGTAAAAGCAGGCAAGACGATACTGATCGTAGAGCAGAAGATTGAGAAGATATCTGCATATTGCGATAAAATATTACTGATGCATGAAGGCAAGATTGTGGACTTTGATACACCGCAGAAAATCTTTTCCAGGGATGATCTGGAGGAAATCGGCGTACAGGCGCCAAGCTTTACCAGAATCTGCAAGGCACTGAATGTAAGACTTGCGGATGGCAATTATCCTGTTACCAGACAGGAAGTAGTCTCCCTAAAGGATGTTCTGCCCAGAATATCTGCGGAACAGAGCATAGAAGAGACGGAAAAGAAACAATTACCAGCGTTTTTTACGATTAAAAACATGGATTTTTCCTATCATAAGGATACACCGGTCATAACGGACTGTAATCTGGAGCTGGATGGAAGACCGACTGCAATCATCGGACAGAATGGAGCGGGTAAAACAACACTTGTAAAGCTTCTGAAAGGATTGTTAAAACCGGTAAATGGAAGCATATATTATGGCGATAAAAATGTGGCAGAGATGACAGTTGCCATGCTTGCAGGTGAAGTGGGATATATCTTCCAGAATCCTGACGACCAGATATTCAAGAGCAATGTACTGGACGAAGTCATGTTTGGACCTCTGAATATAGGAATGACCAGAGAAGAAGCAAAGCGGAAGGCTCAAAGTGCCCTGAAACTGGTGGGATTGCAGGATAAGGCACAGGAGAATCCTTATGACCTGGAATTATCAGAGCGTAAGATGGTGGCAATCGCATCAGTTGTTGCCATGGATACGCAGGTAGTCATTTTTGATGAACCAACCATTGCGCAGGATTATCCGGGTAAGGAGAAAATAAAGCAACTCATCAGACAGCTCTCAGAGAATGGCAAGATGGTCATAGCAATCCTGCATGATATGGATTTCGTTGCAGAATCCTTCCAGAGAGTGATTGCCATGGCGCATGGTAAAGTCATTGCAGATGGCACGCCACAGGAAGTATTCTCAAGACCTGATGTTCTGGAAAAGGCAAGACTGGAGCTGCCTTATGTATCAGCACTGTGTCAAAGTCTGGGATTTCCACAGATTTTCCTGAAAGTGGAAGACTTCATTGAGTTTTGTAAGCGATAAGCTGACTCGGAAAGGGAGATTCATGGAAGAAAAATGCATGAAAGAAAAAGTCATGAAAGAGAAATTACAGTATTTAGAAGATGGTTCTTTAGGTGATCTGTTGATCGTAATTGATATGCAGAATGTGTATCTGGAGAACCAGCCATGGGGATGCCGGGACACAATGGGCGCCTGGGCGAGGATAAAGAAGCTGATAGACACTAAAACAGTGGATAATGTCATCTTTACCCAGTATTTGCCTCCTACAGACCCCGTAGGTACGTGGAAAACATATAATGAAGAGAACAGAGAAATTAATGATAATCCCTGGATGAGCGAACTGATCGAGGAAGTGAAGCCTTATGCGGAGCAATATCTGGTATTCTCAAAGGATAAGTACTCTTCTTATACGAATGAGGAAGTACGCAGACTTGCAGGGCAAGCAAGAAGGGTGCTCCTTGCAGGCGTAGTCGCAGAGTGCTGCGTTCTTTTCACAATGCTCAGCGGTATTGATGCCGGGGACAAGATGGTGTATCTAACCGATGCCTGCACAGGACTGAACCAGGAGAATGAAGATATGGTAGAACAGCTCGCCAGGTATTACCAGCCCATGCACACACAGGTCATGACCTGTGAGGAATATGTTACAGAACATATTTGTTTGGGGAGAATAAAGAATGAATAAGATTATTTTATATCATGGATCTCCTAATAAATTGGTAAATCCTGTATTTGGTGGTGGGGATGACAAACATGATTATGGACGTGGATTTTATTTAACTGAAAATGTGGAATTAGCAAAAGAATGGGCTGTTTGCAGACCAGATGATACGAATGGCTGGGTTCACAAGTATGAGTTAGATTGTGATGAACTTAAAATTCTGGATTTTCAGAAGCTGGATGTACTGGCGTGGTTGGCAGAACTAATGAAGCACCGGGATGCAGCAGATTCTAAGAGATATAGAATGTTGTCAGCAAAATTTATTGAAAAATACGGTATTGATACTACAGACTATGACGTACTAAAAGGCTGGAGGGCTAATGCTTCTTATTTTTATATTGCAAAAGAGTTTGTGAGAGATAATATAGATGTTGATATTCTTGAGGAATTACTTTCTTTAGGTGGGTTAGGAATTCAATATTGTATTAAATCAGAATTGGCATATTCAAAGTTACACGAAATAAAAGAGGACTTGCTTATTGTTGAGTATTCTGAGTTTAATGATAAATATAATCAGCGGGACACTGATGCACGACAGAGAATGCGAGATTTAGTAGATTCGGATGCTAATAAAGTGACGAAAGTGTTTAGTACGTTATTTGAAAGGTGATTTTATTATGAGAGCATATTCAGATGTATATTTATCTGATGTTGTTGAAAATCAGGGAAAACTGTTTGACTTAGTGGCACAAAGATTTCCAGATAATGATACAGAAGATTTTATAAATACATATATGCAAAGTAAGGCTCGAAAAAGTATTGATGAATCACAAGCTTATGTGAATACTATGGATGCCAAAGAGCTTTGGAAATATTTTATTGATACAGAGAGTTATACGTTGAAACCTGGAAAAGCAATGGAAGGCTTTATGCCTGACTGGATAGGGGAATTTTATGCATACTATCAGTGGTTTTATAATATATCAAGTGCAGAATTAGTTCAGAAAATTCCAATTTCGTTTTTAAAGAAAGCATATTTCGGGCTTCATGATTTGGAACTTGATTTAGCTGTACAAAAAGTAGGAGCAGTACAATGAAGATTATTTGTTTTCATAATCCGGATGAAGAAAATGGATTTTTAAGTAATTGGTATTTATCGGATTTTTCGATAAATGGAATAAGTTTTACATCAATGGAACAATACATGATGTATCAGAAAGCAGTATGCTTTCAAGATGAAAATATAGCAGAGCAGATTCTTGCAACAAAGGATGTTGCCAAAATTAAAGAATTAGGACGCTGCGTGTCTGGTTATAATGATCAATATTGGAATGGCGTGAGACAAATTATAGTATATGAAGGATTATTTGCTAAATTTACACAGAATGAATTATTGAAAAAACAATTGAAAGATACACAAAATGCGATATTAGCTGAATGTGCTGTAAAAGATCGCATATGGGGAATAGGATTATCCATGAATGATTCAAACAGACTGAAACCGGAACTTTGGAAAGGGCAGAATCTGCTTGGATTTGCGTTGATGATGGTTCGTAACAAAATTTAAGCATCCGATCTGAGAATGCTTACGCTGATTATTTGTACAAGTGGCCTTGCTTTATAGTGTTTAAAGCAGGGCTATTTCTGTTAATATGGATATAGCTCAGTTGCACTGAAATCTGATTTACATATGAAAATATTGAAAATGACAGATATATACAATATAATTGTAATAAAAGTAAAACTACAAGGAGAAAGATTATGAAAAAACGTTTGATTGCAACTGGTATGACAATGGCTATCCTGGCGGGAACCATATCGGGATGCGGCAGTGCACAGAGCGGCAAGAAGGTGAAGCTTGACCCGGCGAATCCTGTGTCATTGACTGTATGGCATTATTATAATGGCGCCAGACAGGCGACCTTTGATACGTTGATTGATGAGTTCAACAATACAGTTGGCAAAGAGAACGGAATCTATGTGGAAGCCTATAGCCAGGGCTCTGTTTCAGATCTTGAGGCTGCGATAACAGATGCACTGGAGGGCAAAGTAGGTGCAGAAGATCTGCCGGATATTTTCTCATCTTATGCAGATACGGCATTCTCCGCACAGAAGCAGGATAAGCTTGCAGATCTGACTCCTTATTTTACACAGGAAGAGCTGGATCAATATGTAGATTCTTATATACAGGAAGGATATCTTGAAGGAGATCAGTCATTATATCTTTTCCCAGTTGCCAAATCCACAGAGATTATGATGATTAACAAGACAGCCTGGGAGCCTTTTGCAGAAGCGACAGGAACAGATCTGAGCGAGCTTGCAACAACAGAAGGGGTAACGCAGGTCGCACAGCGCTATTATGAGTGGACAGACAGTCTGACACCGGATGTAGAGGGTGATGGTAAGGCTTTCTATGGAAGAGATTCCATGTCCAATTATTTCGTAATCGGCATGAAGCAGATGGGTGCAGAGATATTTGAGGTAAAAGATCAGAAGGTAAATCTTCATACAGACCGCGAGCTGATTCATCGTCTGTGGGAGAATTATTATGTGCCTTATGTGAAAGGATACTTTGCAGCATATGGTAAGTTCCGCTCAGATGATGTGAAGACAGGAGATATCATTGCCTATACAGGCTCTACTTCTTCTGTTATGTATTTCCCTGATATGGTGGAAAATGACGACGAGAGCTATGATATTGATTATATCGTATTAAATGCACCGATTATGGAGGGCGGCAGCTCAGTAAGAGTACAGCAGGGAGCAGGAATGGCTGTTACCAAGTCTACAGAGCAGAAGGAATATGCATCCTGTGTGTTCCTGAAATGGATTACGCAGCGTGAGCAGAACTTTGAGTTCGTGTGTGATTCAGGTTATATGCCCGTATTAAAAGAAGCCAATAGCGTAGAAGCACTGGATGAAGCAATCAGCAATTCCAATATTGATATCAATGCCAAGGTATATGATTGCCTGAAATGTGTTATGAGTGATTTTGAGTGCGAGCTGAGAAATCAGCATAGCTGATTTCCTCTAGCGAGCGGAGGAAACTCT
>CAVBMG010000107.1:0-9991 GCA_963596435.1 Agathobacter sp. | reverse complement strand
ACTTTATTCAAAAAATATCATTTTAGGACTTGACTTTTAATAGTTAGTCTTTCTATCGAATTAAATTAGTCTTTGGTATCATCCTATATTACACCTAAATAAGAAACATTTCCACTCTAAAATATTTGGTTCTCAAATTTAATAAAAAACACAAAAAATATGCTAAGTTTTCTGTAAACTTGTCCGATATATATTATGTAATCGAGAAAAAATGGAACAAAATGGAAATCTCTGATATTATATGCATTTTAATTTAAAAATAGACCGAATAATTAAAAGAAAATCTTTCAAATAATATGTAAAAATGTTCACTTTATGTAAATAGTATGATATAATTATTTTGTGTAATATGGTCCTATATTATTACCGAGAATTATGCATTAATAGGGGTGACAATATGATAAAAAAAGAAATGATAGCCATGCTTTTGGCAGGTGGACAGGGCTCAAGACTGGGTGTTCTGACATCCAAGATGGCTAAACCGGCAGTCGCCTTCGGTGGGAAATACAGAATCATAGATTTCCCATTGAGCAACTGTATCAATTCCGGCATCGATACTGTAGGTGTATTGACGCAGTATCAGCCGCTTAAACTGAATACACATATTGGAATTGGTATACCTTGGGATCTGGACAGAAATATTGGTGGTGTAACAGTCCTTCCACCATATGAGAGAAGCGACAACAGTGAATGGTACACTGGAACTGCAAATGCCATATTCCAGAATCTGGAATACATGGAGAACTACAATCCTGATTATGTGCTGATCCTTTCCGGCGATCATATTTATAAGATGGATTATGAAGTAATGCTTGATTTTCATAAAGAGAGCGGAGCAGAAGTAACCATAGCTGCAATGCCTGTACCTATGGAGGAAGCAAGCAGATTTGGTATCGTTATTACAGACGATAAGAAGAAAATCATTGATTTTGAGGAGAAACCTGAGAAGCCAAGAAGCAATCTGGCATCGATGGGAATCTACATATTTAATTGGAAAACACTGAAAGAAGCACTGATCACAATGGCAGATCAGCCGGCACTGGATTTTGGCAAACATGTTATCCCATATTGTCACGAGAAAGGTATGCCGTTATATGCATACGAGTATAACGGATACTGGAAAGATGTAGGAACACTGAGTTCATACTGGGAAGCCAACATGGAATTAATCGATATTGTTCCTGAATTTAACCTGTATGAGGAATATTGGAGAATCTATACCAAGAGTGAGATTCTGCCACCGCAGTATATTGCATCTGACAGTGTTGTTGAGAGATGTATCATAGGTGAAGGATCAGAAATCTACGGTCAGGTATACAATTCTGTTATTGGATGTGGTGTTACAATAGGTAAGGGGACAGTAGTACGCGATTCCATCATTATGAATCAGTGCCGCATTGGTAATAATTGCACAGTTGAGAAAGCAATCATTGATGAATATGTCAATATTGGAGATGGTGTAGAGTTGGGCACTCTGGAAGAGAAGCCTAATGAATGGAAGCCTAATATCTATAATCAGGGACTGGTAACAATCGGTGAGAAATCCATAATCCCGGATCATGTAAAAATCGGAAAGAACTCTGTAGTTTCCGGCGAAACGACAATTGAAGACTACCCGGAAGGCATTTTGGACAGCGGCAAGACATTAATAAAGGCGGGTGAATAGTATGAGAGCGTTAGGAGTAATTTTAGCAGGCGGAAACAATAAAAAGATGAAAGAACTCTCTCAGAAGAGAGCAATTGCAGCAATGCCCATAGCAGGCAGCTACCGCAGTATAGATTTTGCACTGAGTAATATGTCAAATTCTCATATTCAGAAAGTGGCAGTCATTACACAGTACAATGCAAGAAGTTTAAATGAACATTTAAGTTCCTCCAAGTGGTGGGATTTTGGACGTAAACAGGGCGGTCTGTATGTATTTACACCAACTGTTACACCAGAAAGCAGCGACTGGTACAGAGGAACAGCTGACTGTTTGTATCAGAATATTTTATTCTTAAAGAGAAGTCACGAACCCTATGTTGTAATCGCAAGCGGTGACTGCGTTTACAAGATGGATTACAATAAAGTATTAGAGTACCACATTGCCAAAAAGGCAGATATTACGGTAGTCGTTAAGGACATGCCGGAGGATACGGATATGGAGAAATACGGTACAGTAAAGATGAATGAGGACTACCGTATTGAAGAATTCGAGGAGAAGCCTCTGGCAGCCAAATCCAGAACAGTATCCTGTGGAATCTATGTCATCAGAAGAAGACAGCTGATAGAGCTGCTGGAGAAATGTGCGGATGAAGGAAGATATGATTTTGTACAGGATATCCTGATCCGTTACAAAGATTTAAAGAGAATATACGGTTATAAAATAGATGATTACTGGAGAAATATCGCATCAGTGGATGATTATTTCCAGACCAATATGGATTTCCTCAAACCGGATATCCGCGATTATTTCTTTAAACAGTATCCGGACGTATATTCCAGGGTAGACGACCTGCCGCCTGCCAAGTACAATCCCGGTTCACAGGTTAAGAACAGCCTTGTGTCAAGCGGTTGTATCATTAATGGAACCGTAGAGGATTCCATCTTATTTAAGCAGGTATTTGTTGGAAACAACTGTTATATTAAAAACTCAATCATTTTAAATGATGTGTATCTAGGCGATAACACCCACATTGAGAACTGTATTGTAGAAAGCCGCGATACCATAAGAGCAAACTCTTATCACATAGGGGAAAATGGAATCAAGATAGTGGTAGAGAAAAATGAACGGTATGTTTTATAGGTAATGTTTGTATGAAATAACTAAATTATGAAGACTTGCAAAGGGGGAACTTGAGAATGACGATTACAGATGTTCGCGTTCGCAAAATTACTAAGGAAGGAAAGATGAAGGCAGTAGTATCTATTACACTTGACGATGAATTCGTGGTACATGATATTAAGGTCATTGAAGGAGAGAAAGGACTGTTCATTGCCATGCCAAGCAAGAAATCTGCTGATGGCGAGTACAGAGACATTGCTCATCCAATCAATTCTTCCACAAGAGAGCTGATTCAGAAGACAATTCTGGAGAGCTATGAAAAGGCATTGTTAGAGCCGGACGAGACAGTTTAAGTTTCTGGACAAATATGAATATAAAATGTGGGGAGCGGGGTATCGGAAGGTATCCCGTTTATTTTACGTAGAGGCAGTTTAAGGCTTTTCATAAATTCAAAAGGGTGTTACACTATTCTGAATAGTTACATTTAAGAAAGGCAGGGGTAATAATGGGACAGGGAATTACAATGCAATGGGACAAACAGCAGATTCAGGTAGATGCATATGGAGATGGAATCATCCGTATCTGTGAACTGAAGAATGGAAAACAGCCATATTCTGCAGCTGTAGAGCTGACAGTAGAACAGCAGCAGAAGGTAGCAGTAGCACAATACCAGGTATCAGAGCAGGGAGCAAGGACTGTATTTGAGACAGCATTACTGCGGACAGAAGTAGAACCGGATGGAACGATTACCTTTTACAATAAGAAAAACAACGAAAAACTGACATGCGTGTCAGAAACGCAGGAAGTAAAGAAAAACACTCTCACAGAGGAAGAAAAGGCATTCATTGGGATGGAAGGTCATGAGAGTGGAGATGAGGTGCAGGCAAAGGTCAACCTGTCCTTGTCACTGGATGAAGCAGACTGCATCTATGGTCTGGGAGACAAGACCGGCGTACTGAATAAGAGAGAGTATGAGTATGAAATGTGGAATTCTGATATACCGGCTCCTCATGAGGATAATTTCAAATCTCTGTATAAGTCAGTGCCTTTTATGATCGTGTTGAAAGAGAATGCGGTATATGGGGTGTTCTTCGACAATCATGGCAAGAGTGCCTTTAATCTGGGCAAAGAATATGAAGACCGTATAGAATACCGGGCAGAAGACGGTATGATGGATTATTATGTCATTACAGGTGAAAATATGGCGGAAGTTATTGGCGGTTATACGTGGCTGACAGGACGTGTACCCCTGCCGATGCGCTGGACACTTGGCTATCATCAGTGCCGCTGGAGTTATAAGACAGAGGCAGAGGTAAGACAGCTGGCAGCAGATTTCAGACGATATGAGATTCCATGTGATGCTATTTATTTTGATATTGATTATATGGATGGCTATCGAGTATTCACCTGGAATAAGGACAACTTCACAGACCCGGATCAGCTGATTACTGACTTGAAAGAACAGGGATTCCAGGCAGTTACCATTATTGATCCCGGTGTGAAAAAAGACGAGGACTATTATGTTTACCGAGAGGGTATCGAACATGATTATTTTGCAAAAGATGTAAATGGAGATGTCTATATCAATGCCGTATGGCCCGGAGATTCTGCATTTCCTGATTTTGGAAGACAGGAAGTACGTGACTGGTGGGGAGAGAAGCATCAGTTTCTGCTGGATAAGGGCATTATGGGTGTATGGAACGATATGAATGAGCCTGCAAGCTTCAATGGTCCATTGCCGGATGATGTTGTTTTCACCGAAGAGGATGAGATTACCAATCATAAATGGATGCACAATGTCTATGGTCACAATATGTCCAGGGCGACCTATCAGGGACTGCGCAGATTAAGTGATAAGCGTCCTTTTGTCATTACAAGAGCCTGCTACAGCGGCACGCAGAAGTATGCTACGGTATGGACAGGGGATAATAACAGTCTGTGGACTCATCTGCGTATGGCAATTCCACAGCTGTGCAATCTGGGCATGAGTGGATATCCTTTTGCAGGAACAGATATTGGAGGATTCGGTTCTGATACAACTGGCGAACTTCTGGTACGCTGGTATCAGGTGGGATGCTTCTCTACGCTGTTCCGTAATCACAGCGCAATGGGAACAAGACGCCAGGAGCCATGGCTTTTTGGCAAAGAGAAGCTGGATATCATCAGAAAGTACGTGGAGCTGCGTTATGAACTGATTCCATATTTCTATGATCTTTTCCATGAACATCTAAGCACAGGACTTCCTGTTATGCGGCCACTGGTGCTGGAGTATGAAAAAGACGTGAATACACACAATATGAATGATGAATTCATGATAGGAAGTCAGCTGCTGGTAGCGCCGGTAGTAGAGCAGGGAGCGACTAAGAGAATGGTCTATCTGCCGGCAGGCGAATGGGTTGATTACTGGACAAAGGAGCACATTGCCGGTGGACAGTATATCATCAGGGATGCACCGCTTGATACCTGTCCGATTTATGTGAAAGCAGGTACAATATTGCCAAAATACCCGGTAGAAGCCTATATTGGAACCAAGGAGCAGAAGAAGCTGATTCTGGAAGTTTACGCAGGGGATGGAGAGTACGAGCATTATCAGGATGACGGACTGGACTTTGCCTATGAACAGGGTGCTTATAACCTGTATCGCTTCAGTCATACAGGAAATGGAGAACTGGAAGAGAAGCTGCTTCATGAAGGATATCCGAAATATGAAGAAATCGAGATAAAATATATCCCTTGACAATAGAACAAATATTCGATACGATATATGTAATTGTTCAAAAGAAGAAAGGCTGGTAAATTTATGGCAAGCTGTGATACTTGTGCATATAATGTATATGACGATGAAGACGAATGCTACTATTGTGAAGTAGACATGGACGAAGATGACGCAGTCCGCATGAGCCAGGGACACTACAAGGAATGTCCCTACTACCGCAACGGCGATGAATACGCAGTCGTACGCCATCAGATGTGATAGCGGGGTTCTGAATCGTTACGATAATTGGAAAAGAGGAAAGTATGTATATAATAGCAGGGTTGGGCAACCCAACAAAGGAATATGATAATACAAGACACAATATCGGTTTTGCGGCAATTGATGCCCTGGCTGACAAGTATGGAATCAGTGTCAGTGATATGAAGAATAAGGCACTGATGGGGAAGGGCGTCATCAATGGCAATAAAGTCATGCTGTTGAAGCCGCTTACTTATATGAACCTGAGCGGAGAGGCAATTCGTGCAGCTGTAGACTACTATAAGATAGATGAGAAGAGTGAACTTATCGTTATCTATGATGATATCAGTCTGGATGTGGGACAGCTCCGTATCCGTAAGAAAGGCAGTGCAGGTGGTCACAATGGCATCAAGAACATCATCCTGCATCTGGGACATGATACATTCCAGAGAATTAAGATCGGTGTAGGTGAGAAGCCAAAGGGATATGATCTGGCAGACTATGTGCTGGGACATTTCTCAGGGGAAGAGCTGGCGATCATGAAGGAGAGTCTGGAGAAGGTCTGCGGTGCAGTAGAACTCATGCTGGAAGGTGATGTGGACGCAGCCATGAACCAGTATAATAAAAAAGCGGATTAGTGTGAAAAAGGCAGGGACATTCGTGTGAATACAATATTGGCGCCCCTTAGAGAGCTGGGGGAATATGAGGATATTCAAAAACAACTGAATACACAACAGGGCAAGGTCAGCATCAGTGGCTGTGTGGATTCCCAGAAGCTTCATATGGTATATGGACTAACGGAAAAGTATGATGTGAAGCTGATTGTGACATACAGTGATATGAAAGCGAAGGAGCTGTTGGATGATTGTAAGCTGTATTGTAGAGAATCCTATTATTTTCCTGCCAAGGATCTGATCTTTTATCAGGCAGACATTCACAGTAATCAGCTGATTAAGGAACGTGTGGCTGTTCTGCGCAAGCTTCTTGAGGGAGAACCAATTACCATTGTCACCACATTTTCTGCTTTGATGGCGCATCAGCTCCCCTTGTCTGTATGGCAGGAGAATGTCATAGAGATTGAAGAGGGCGGCATTGCAGAAGAGGCAGCAATTGCCAGACAGCTGGTGAAGATGGGCTATGAGAAGAATTATCAGGTAGAAGCACCGGGACAGTTCTCAGTCCGTGGCGGTATTGTCGATATTTTTGATCTGACCAGAGAGAATCCAGTCCGTATCGAGCTGTGGGGGGATGAGGTAGAGTCTATCCGTTCCTTCGATATAGAGAGTCAGCGTTCCATAGAAAAACTGACAGAAGTGTCAATTTATCCGGCAACAGAATTGATTTTGTCAAAAAAGGCATTAGAAGATGGTCTGGCAAGGATGGAGAAGGACTGTAAGAAATCAGCCGCCTTTTTCAGAGAAGAGACAAAACCGGAGGAAGCGCACAGACTGGAACAGGCGGTGGCAGAATTAAAGGAACAGGTGACACAGTTTCAGTCCTTTGTCAATCTGGAGAGCTATATTGGATATTTCTACGAAGAGACACAATCTCTGGTAGATTTCGTAGCTGATAGAAAGCTGTGTATCTGTCTGGATGAGCCGGCAAGAATCGAAGAACATGCCAATGCCGTAGAGCTGGAGTTTCGGGAAAGTATGTCCACCAGAGCAGAGAAGGGATATATTCTGCCGGAGCAGATGAATGTACTCTATGGAGCCAGGGAAATCTATGCACGTCTGGATAAGAACAGACTGCTTGCACTGAGTACCATGGAGTACAAGGGATTTCCTGTAAAGTTCCAGAATCGTTACGCAGTGAATGCCAGAAATGTATCTTCCTATAATAACAGCTTCCCGGAGCTGGTGAAGGATCTGAACCACTATAAGAAGAATGGATATCGTGTTCTTCTGGTGTCTGCTTCCTCTACGAGAGCCAAGCGTCTGGCAACAGATCTGATGGATGAAGGACTCAATGCCTTTTACTCAGATAATTCCCAAAGAGAACTTCAGCCCGGCGAGATTATGACGTTCTATGGAAATGTGCTGAAAGGATTTGAGTATCCGATGCTCAAATTCGTAGTCATTTCAGAATCCGATATCTTTGGCAAGCAGAACCGTAAGAAGAAAAAGCAGAAAGTCTATGAGGGTCAGAAGATCAGAGATTTCTCAGATTTGAAGATAGGCGATTATGTCGTACATGAGAATCATGGACTGGGTATCTATAAGGGTATTGAAAAGGTAGAAGTAGATAAAGTTGTAAAAGACTATATCAAGATAGAATACCGGGATGGAGGCAACCTCTATATTCTGGCAACAGGGCTGGATGTTATCCAGAAGTATGCTTCTGCTGATGCTGCCAAGCGCCCGAAGCTGAATAAGCTGGGAACGCAGGAATGGACAAAGACCAAATCAAAAGTAAAGAGTGCTGTCAATGAAGTGGCAAAGGATCTGGTGGAACTCTATGCAGTAAGACAGGAGAAGCAGGGATTCGCATTTGGGCATGATACCGTATGGCAGCAGGAATTTGAAGAGATGTTTCCTTTTGAAGAGACGCAGGATCAGCTGCTTGCCATAGAAGCTACGAAAGCAGATATGGAAAGCTCACGTATCATGGACAGACTCATCTGTGGGGACGTGGGATATGGTAAGACTGAAATCGCAATCCGTGCAGCATTTAAGGCAGTGCAGGATGGCAAACAGGTGGCATTTCTTGTACCGACTACCATTCTTGCGCAACAGCATTACAATACCTTCGTGCAGAGAATGAAGGATTTTCCTGTCCGTATAGATATGTTATCCAGGTTCCGTACTGCTGGTGAACAGAAGAAAACGCTGGAAGACTTAAAGAAAGGTCTGGTAGACATTGTAATTGGTACACACAGACTCCTTTCAGCAGATGTCAAATACAAGGATCTGGGACTGCTTATCATAGATGAGGAGCAACGTTTTGGTGTACGTCATAAGGAGAAGATCAAGCAGGTCAAGGATACGGTTGATGTATTGACACTGACAGCAA
The DNA here is from genome assembly GCA_963596435.1 of Agathobacter sp. GTDB lineage: Bacteria > Bacillota > Clostridia > Lachnospirales > Lachnospiraceae > COE1. The sequence continues at coordinate 1,261 of CAVBMG010000107.1, read as the reverse complement.
CGCCGATTCCAAGAACACTGCATATGAGTCTGGTGGGAATCCGTGATATGAGCGTGCTTGAAGAAGCACCCAATGAGAGACAGCCGATACAGACCTATGTCATGGAATATAATGAAGAAATGGTACGAGAAGCCATTGTCAGAGAGCTATCCAGACAGGGACAGGTCTACTATGTATACAATCGTATCAATAATATTGCAGAGATCACAGACAGAATACAGGCACTGGTTCCGGAGGCGACAGTAGCCTATGCCCATGGACAGATGAAAGAACATGAACTGGAGAAAATCATGTATGGCTTCATCAATGGAGAGATTGATGTACTGGTATCTACAACGATCATAGAGACAGGACTGGATATTTCCAATGTAAATACCATGATTATTCATGATTCGGATAATATGGGACTTTCCCAGCTGTATCAGTTGAGAGGACGAGTAGGACGTTCCAATAGAACCTCTTATGCTTTTCTCATGTATAAGAGAGACAAGATGCTCAAGGAGGTTGCCGAGAAACGTCTACAGGCAATCAAAGAATTTACAGATTTGGGAAGTGGTTTCAAGATTGCCATGAGAGATCTGGAGATCAGAGGAGCGGGCAATCTCTTAGGAGAGCGTCAACATGGACATATGGAAGCCGTGGGATATGACCTGTATTGCAAGATGCTCAACGAGGCAGTTAAGACATTAAAGGGAACCAAGAAGCTGGCAGAAGATTTCAATACCTATGTGGATATGGATGTGGATGCATTCATTCCACCATCCTATATCGTGAATGAGGCGCAGAAGCTGGATATCTATAAGAGAATCGCCAGTCTGGAGAATGAAGCAGAATGTGAGGATATGAAGGCGGAACTTCTGGACAGATTTGGAAATGTGCCAAAATCTGTGGATAATCTGATCAGGATTTCACTCATACGTGTACAGGCACATGAAAGATATGTAACGGAAATCAAGGGTAAAGTAGGCTGCATTACTTTCTATATGGAGCCATATGCGCCGGTTCATGTGGAGAAACTGCCACAATTACTGGATAAATATAAGAATACATTGCAATTCAGTGCCAAGGGCACACCTAACTTTGTGTTAAAATATAAGAAATACGGATTAGTGGAGAAAGAGGCAGACTTGATGATCAGCCTTACTCAGCGTATTTTAAAAGAAATGGCAATATTGTATACGGAATAGTTACAAATAAAAAAACATAAGGAGCATTCCTGTTATGTAACAAATAACCGGTTTGCAAAAAATGAGTGCCACCC
>CAVBMG010000106.1:0-10676 GCA_963596435.1 Agathobacter sp. | reverse complement strand
CCGACAATGAAGACACTGGGTGGTTCTGATTCCAAGAAAGAAGCAGCCAATGTCGAGACTTCTGCGGCAACTTCCGATAATAACGGATTCTTTACTGCAAATGAGAAGTTTGATTTCAGCAATGTTAAGATCGAGCCTTTGTTTGAAGAGCAGGTTGATTTCGAAACATTCAGCAAATCAGATTTCAGAGCAGTTAAGGTAAAGGCGTGTCAGGCAGTTCCTAAGTCCAAGAAGCTGTTACAGTTCACTCTTGATGATGGAACAGGCACAGACCGTACAATTTTAAGCGGTATTCATGCATTCTATGAGCCGGAAGAACTGGTTGGTAAGACACTTATCGCCATCACAAACCTTCCACCTCGTCCAATGATGGGAATTGAGTCCTGTGGTATGTTGCTCTCAGCAGTCAATAACCTCAAGGATTCAGAAGATGAAGAACTGCATTTGATTATGGTGGATAACCATATCCCAGCAGGGGCAAAATTATACTAAGTAATAAGAGAACATGTTTAAATAGAAACAAGGTTTCCTTTATGGAGCCTTGTTTTTGTTTGTAATTTATAATCATAAAAACAAATGTAATTATACCGGCAATTCCACAATAATTAACCTAAGAGGTAAATGAAAGAATTGACAATTGTTTCTTCAAATGTTACTATAAATTTACCTATAAGGTAAATTATAGAAAGGGCGGTGATTAAGTGCAGATTGATTACAGAACTCGTAAGTTGGAAAAGGTATGTACTATAGCTTATGAGGCTGAAAAACAGTATGGTCATGATATGGCAGAGAAAATACAACAGAGAATAGATGAAATATCAGCTGCACTTAATGTTGAGATGATGGTTCAATTTAAAATTGGAAGGTGTCATCCACTTAAAGGCGATAGGAAAAACCAATATGCAGTTGATTTGGTTCATCCATATCGTTTGATATTTGAGAAGAAAGGCAATGAGATTCAGATAGCTTTTATTTCGGAAATTGTCGATTATCATTAATTGAATGATTAGGAGGAAGATGTCATGGTTAGGAGTAAAAGTTTTGTTGCAACGCCGCCAGGGGCAACTATAAAAGAACAGCTTACAGATAGAGGAATGAGTCAGAAAGAATTTGCTACTAGGATGGAAATGTCTGAGAAGCATATAAGTAAATTGATAAATGGTGAAGTTCAGTTAACGCCGGATATGGCAGTTAGACTGGAAATGGTTCTAGGAATACCGGCACAGTTCTGGAGCAATTTAGAAGCAATATACAGAGAAAAACTTGTAAAAGTAAAAAACGAGAATGAAATGGATGAAGATATGGAACTTGTAAAGAAACTTCCATATTCTGAAATGGCAAAGAATGGATGGGTGCCAGAAACAAAGAAAGCACAAGAGAAGGTTATCTATTCGCGAAAGTTTTTTGAGGTTGTAAATCTTGATTTAATTAGAGATCCAAGATTAAACAGAATTGCTTGCAGACGAATCAACGAATCGGAAAAGGCGGATTTCGCATTATTGGCGTGGGCGCAGAAAGCGAAAATCGAGGCAAGATTAATTGATACTGCACCTATTAATATAAAAATCTTAAAAGAGAGAATTCCAACAATTAGACAAATGACAGAAAAGAAACCAGAAGAATTTTGCCCCAAACTAATAAAGCTATTGTCGAAATGTGGTATTGCATTAGTATTTTTACCTCATATAGGTGGCTCCTTCTTACATGGGGCAACATTCTATGACGGTGATAAAATTGTTATTGGATTAACTGTTAGAGGAAAAGATGCAGATAAGTTTTGGTTCAGTTTATTTCACGAATTGGCCCATATTATATATGGACATATTGCTCAAGCTGAAGGAACAACAGATAAGGATGAAGCGATTGCAGATGCTTATGCCAGAGAAACTTTGATTCCAAATGAAAAATTTGCTTTATTAGTTGAGAAAAATGATTTTTCAAAGGATACGATAAAGAGATTTGCTGTGTATGTTGGAATTGATGTTGGAATTGTTGTTGGTCGTCTACAACGAGAAGGGTTTATTGAATATAGTTGGTATAATGATTTAAAAACAAAATACGTTTTATCGGTATAGAAAAATAAATGAAGATTTTGTTGACGAGATTCAAATTAGAAGCATGCTGTTATAAAGAATAATGCAAGGAATATTCAACAACGGTACAGAAGCTGGAAAAGTAATTGATAAGATTTCGATTGAGATGTTTATGAGAAAGCCAAGGAATTCAATAAGTAGATTAGTAATGAAACAATAAGAGGAATAATTCTAGTGTAAAATTAGTCAACCATACTTTAGTCAACTACACTTGACTAAAATACAAAAACGGTTTTATTTGCGTAAAAACCCATTCCCAAAAGAATTTTTTTCTGATAAAACAGAAAAAGAAACTTGTTGTATGTGAACAATAGAGGGAACAACATGCTGAAATTTGACAATCTGCAAATAAACGATGAAATTAAGTCAGTATTGCAAAGGTACAATGTTGACTTTGTATTTCAACCAATCTTTTCAAGGGAAGAGAGTATTATAGGGTATGAGGCGTTAATGCGCCCTGATGGTATGAATATACTGGATTTTATTGAAATGATGAAGGAGAAAGAGAAGCTTCATGATCTGGAACTTTTGTCCTTCTTTGGGGCGACGATGGCTTACAGACAGCGAAACTATGATAAAATGCTAAGTATTAATTCTTTCCCGGAGGATTGTTTCTCTCATGAAGAGGCATTGCAGTATTCTCTGTGTTTCAGACCCATTAAGGACAAGCTCATTATTGAGATACTTGAGTATACGGAAGAGAAGAACTGGACATGGGATATGAAGAAGAAGCATGTTGAGACTTATCAGGGAATAGAAGTAGCGCTGGATGATTTTGGAACAGGTCATAATGATATGGCAGCAGTAGAGTATTATCAGCCTGACATGATCAAGCTGGATCGTGGATTGATTTCAGAGATAGATAAGAATCCAGGTAAACAGGAACTGGTTAAGGAATATCTGAAGGAAATGCATGATAAGGCAATCGTAGTGCTTGCTGAGGGCGTAGAGACGAAAGAAGAATATGAATATCTGATGAGTATAGGTGTTGACTTTTTCCAGGGATATTATCTGGGAAGACCGGCTTAATACAATGATAAAAACAGGGGATGCTGATTTACAGCATCCCTTTTAATATTTGAAGAACACCATTTTCCCAGTAGGGAGCGCAGATATTGGTGGCAGCTGCACGGACTTCTTCGCGGGCATTTGCAACCGCGTAGCTGACTCCTGCGCTTTGCAGCATCTCAATATCGTTCAGGTTATCACCGAAGGTACAGGTCTCTTCCGGGGTAATACCCAGATATTCCTGTAGGAAAGAGATTGCAGTGCCTTTGGATACGCCAAGAGGATTACAGTCTACCCATTCTTTACCGGCAGCAGCCAGCTGCGCCTGATCTTTCCAGGTAGGGATGAAGAGTGGCTGACACATCTCTTCACAGGCATTTTTATGATATACGGTGAATTTGATGATATCCGTCTCAGGAATATTGAGAAGATGCTCGGCTTCGCGGATATCATACCCGTAGGAATCTTTGAGCCAGCGGAACATTCTGCTGTTGGCATCTTCTGCCAGACAGTAATTGGGTGTAGCAATGAAGCAGTCACAATGGGGCATTTCGTCATGTACCATTTTACACATGCCCTTCCACACGTCTTCCGGCATGGTGTGAACCTTTAAGATTTCTTTTGGAGTACGTACTACCGTGCCGCCATCTGTAATGTAGAGAAGTTCATCCTTGATGGGAGCAAACAGCTTTCGCTCGCTGATGAACTGACGACCGGAGCAGACCGCAAAATGAACGCCCTTTTGAATCAGTTGATGAATAACAGTCATATATTCAGGATCGATGTGCATCGTGCCGTCCTTTACCAGAGTACCATCCACATCGGTGGCAATTAATTTGATCATGTAAATACCTGTGCCTTTCTGCAGAATAACAAACATTCGATTTATTATAACATGAATACGTAAAACTATATACTATATTTTTGAACTGCAATTTAATTATTATACAGTTTCCGCGGGAAATGTGTTAAACTATGCTTACGAAAGGCATGGGGGATAAAATGAGAGAGTGGATAAAAGTAATTAGTTTCCTGATTGCAGGAAGTTTTTTCCTGTATGTAATAGGGAGTCTGATACCATATCATATAAATACCAGGGAAAATGACAATGACAAACTTGTAATATATACACAACATCCGGTGGAATTTGTAACACCGCTTGTACGGGAATTTGAAGCCCGTACGGATATTGAAGTGGAAGTAGTGCGTGCAGGCTCCGGACAGTTGCTGGATTGGATAGAGGAAGACAGGGAGAATCCCAAGGCAGATATTTTATGGGGCGGTTCTTACTATACCATGAAGCCTCATGCGGAGCTGTTTGCTGCATATCAGACAGAGAATGAACCGTATGTAAGAAGTGAATTTAAGAATACAGAGGGCAATCTGATCCGCTTTACAGATGTACCGAGTGTCATTATGGTGAATACAGACCTCCTTGGAAATGAAACCATAGAGGGCTATGAGGACCTTTTGAAACCTGAATTCTATGGGAAAATTGCATTTGCAGACCCGAATATTTCATCCTCTTCTCTGGAGCAGTTAATCAACATGCTATATGCATGCCGTGATGAGAATGAATGGGGATGGAAGTATGTGGAAGCATTATGCAGACAACTGGATGGCAAATTGCTGACCAGTTCTTCGGCGGTATACAATGGAGTGGCGAATGGTGAATTTGTAGCTGGACTTACTTTTGAAGAAGCAGTGGCTGGAAGTATGGATGATGGTAAGCATGTGGCAATCGTATATATGAAAGAAGGGGTCATATCTACGCCGGATGGCGTCTATCTGATTCAGAATGCACCTCACAGGGATGCAGCGGTGGAATTTTTGAATTTTGTCACTGGGTATGATGCGCAGTATATGATTACCGCGCAGCTCAATCGAAGATCCGTAAGAGTAGATGTCCCTGCCACGGATAAATTACCGGCTAAAGACACTTTGTCTATGCTTCAGCCGGATTCAGCAGAGATAGAGAGTCATAGAAATGAATGGCTGGCGCAGTTCAACCAGATATGGAAGGAGTGTGCCCATGAATAAAAAGACAACGACCTTTCAGGAAAATATCAGAAATACCTTTATTTCCTATGCCATCATTCCATCCCTGATTCTGGTGTGTCTGGCGATGCTTTTATTCTACTGGGGCTGGAACTACTCTATTATTCATTATAACAGACAGGATAATGAACAAATCACGCATACACTGGAAGGAATAGAGAATACCTGGAGCACAGAAGTATCGAATCTGTGTGATCTGGCGAAGGATGAGCCTACACAGAAGATTACGGATATCTATGAAATAATCTATGCGGCAGACAGAAGTAACCGATGCAGTAGTCAGGTGTATCTGCTGGATGATAAGGGAACGCTTATCTGGAGCGTGGAAGATGCGGATATGGATTTCCTTTTGCAGCCGGAGTATCAGCAATGGGGAATATTAAGAATGATCAGGCAACAGCCGGAGACTCTATCTACCTATATTCAGAATGATTTTCTCTGCATGGGACAGGGAATACTGGATGAGAATGGTAAGTTCCTTGGGTATCTGGTCGTAGGCATTCCAGGCAGAGAATGTGCAGATATACTTTCTGGAATCAACAGGAAATATGCGATTACAGATGAGATGGGCTGGATATATCTAAGTAACAGTACGGGTTACCTCAGTGATGAAATGGGACGTTTTCTATGGTTTGATAAGAAGCAGGATGGCTTTTTTGCAGAGAATAATCATTTTGCAGAGAATAATCAGCATTTTTATCTGACACAGAATCATATATTGTCTGGACAGATCGGTGTATATACCATGACGGATACAGACCCAAAGGTACATATTATGTGGTGGATGATTCTTATGATTGTTGTTATTTTTGCTATCATAGGAATTGTTACCTATTATTCGACCAGAAAGGTTTCTGCAAAATATACACAGGATGTCAAGCTGCTGGCAGATGCTTTTACCAGTGTGGAGAATGGGGAATGGAATACCAGTCTGACCATGGACAGCACACTGGAATTTCAGGTGATTGGTAAGGCATTTAACAAGATGATCGACAGCATGCACAAACAGGTGGAAGAGAATAAAGAGCTGGCGCTTCATGCAGCATTTGCACAGGTCAAGCAGCTGGAATCCCAGTTCAACCCTCATTTTCTGTTTAACACGCTGGATAATATCAGATTTATGATTCATATTGATGCGAATGCGGCGGACAAAATGATCACTTCCTTATCGAAGCTGTTAAGATACAGTATTCATGATTCAGGGGAAGAGATCTCCGTAAAAGAGGATATGGAAAATATACAAAGTTACTTTAATATTTTGCAGATCCGGTATAACAAGAGATTTGCCTATGAAGTCAATATCGAGGAGTCAATTCTTGATTGTATGATACCTAAGCTAATCATGCAGCCGCTGGTCGAGAATGCGGTAAAGTATGGCTTTGCAGACAGGGATAAGCTGACAGTTAAGATAAAAGGCTATGAGAAGCAGGGCAGACTGATCTTTAGCTGTGAGGATGATGGTGCGGGCATGACACCACAGCAGTTAAAGGACATACGGCGCAGATTGCAGCAGAAAGAGAACAAAGAGGGACACCTGGGATTGTATAATATTCATCGCAGAATACAGCTTATGTATGGAGAGGAATATGGTATTTTCCTGGAGAGTGAGATAGGACAGGGCGTTGTGGTAGTATTGGTGCTTCCTGTGAAACGTTAGATGGGAGAGAGAGTATGTACAGGGTTTTGATTGTTGAGGACGAGGATATTATAAGAAAAGGCATCGCCTATACTATGGACTGGATGAGCATGGACTGTGTTATTGCAGGCGAAGCTGCCAATGGCAAGGAAGGGGTTGAGAAAATTCTGGAATTGCGACCTGATATCGTAGTTGCGGATATTATGATGCCATATATGAATGGAATCGAAATGATTCGCAGTACAAAGGATCAGGTGCCTTATAAGAGTATTTTGCTTACGAGCTATGCAGAATTTTCCTATGCAAAGCAGGCGATAGACCTGAAAGTATCTGATTATCTCATGAAGCCGGTAGAGGAAGAGGAGATTAGAAAGGCGATAGAGAAGGTCACAGGAGAAATCAGAAAGGAACAGGAGATTGCCAGAATCTGCGAAAGACATGCTGATGAGTTCTCCATGCAGGAATTCTATAAAAAGGCAGAGATGGATAATCCCTATGTAAAGAAAACGCTGGAAATTACTGAGAAAGAGTATGCCAGTAAGATCAGCGTAGAGAGTATAGCAGATCAGCTTGGTGTGTCTGCAAGCTACCTTTCCAGGAAGTTCAAGCAGATAACCGGACTTACATATCTGGATTTTTTGAATAAATATCGTATCAGTCAGGCAATCAGGCTTATGGAAACAGGGCAGTACAAGGTATACGAAATATCAGAAAAAACAGGTTTTAGCGATTATAAACACTTTAATGTAGTGTTCAAAAGGTACACAAACCAGTCTCCGACTGAATTTATGAAGTAGGTGTTCAGAAAATAAGATAATTTTGCATAAAAAAGGGTATATAATATACTCTTTTTTGTTTAATATGAACATACAGAAACAATTCATATATTGATTCAGAAGGGAAGGGGTAACAATGAAAAAGTTAACAGCATTATTACTGGCAGGTTCTATGGTATTTACCATGGCAGGCTGCGGCAGCAGCTCTGCACCGTCATCAACAGCGACAGACGAGAAAGAGCCGGTAAGCTCAGCAGCAGACACGACAGCAACAGTAGCAGACACAGCAGATACTACAGCAGCAGGAAGCGATATGGATGCTTTGATTGAAGCAGCTAAGGCAGAAGGTACTCTTACAGTATATGGTTCCTGTGAAGAGGCATATTTATCCGCTGCCTGCCAGCAGTTTGAGAAACTGTATGGTATTAAAGTAGATTATCAGAGATTATCCACTGGTGAAGTGTATACCAAGATTCAGGAAGAGAACGGAAGTCCTTCCGGTGACGTGTGGTTTGGTGGAACAACAGATCCTTATAATGAAGCTGCAGCAGCAGGATTGTTAGAGCCATATGATGCAATGAATGCATCTAATCTGATCAGTGATACATATAAGGATGCAAATAATAACTGGTATGGAATTTACAAAGGTATTCTGGGATTCATGGTAAACAGAGAAGAGATCGAGCGTCTTGGTATTGAAGAACCTAAGGACTGGGATGACCTTCTCAAACCCGAATATAAAGGCTTGATTGGTATTTCCAACCCGTCAACAGCAGGTACAGCGAAGCTGGTCATCAACACCATGGTACAGATGAAAGGCCATGATGAAGCAATGGAATACTTCAAGGAACTGGATAAGAACGTATATCAGTATACCAAGAGTGGTTCTGGTCCATCCAAGATGGTAGGACCTGGAGAATGTGTAATCGCAGTTGGTTTCCTGCATGATGGTATCACTCAGATTCTTGCAGGATATGACAACATTGACCTGATTATTCCGGCAAGCGGAACCAGCTATGAAATCGGTGCAACTGCAATCTTCAAGGGCTGCAAACATCCAAACGCTGCTAAATTGTGGATTGAATACGCATTATCTCCTGATTGTGTGGATATTGCAAAGGACAATGAATCTTATCAGTTCCTGGTAATCAGCAATGGTACACAGCCTCAGGAAGCAATTGACTTCGGTCTTGATCCGGACAATGTAATTGATTATGATTTCGAAGATGCAAAGGCTAATACAGCGCAGTATGTAGAAGACTTCTTCGAAGCAGTAACCAATGGCAGTGCAGATGCAGCAGATAGTTCAAGATTCCTGACAGAATAGAACAATATCAATAAAGGGATGGTAAGTGCCATCCCTTTACCATACCGCAGAAAGGTGGGATGAAAGATGGCCGCAAAGAGAAAAAGTGCAGAGATTGACAGGAAAAAGCTGTTTTCTGATCCTGTTATGATAGGTATGATTGTTGTTTTGCTGGTATTTTTAATTTTATTCATTGTATATCCTTTATTTGTCTTATTAATAGACAGTGTTTTCTCAGAAGGCAGGTTTTCACTGGATGTATTCAAAAGAGTCCTGAGTATGGACAGATTTCGGACTGCTTTTGTAAATACAGTAGAACTTGGATTGATCACAGGGGTACTTTCTTCTGCAATCGGTCTGTTGTTTGCTTATGTAGACGTATATGTGAAGCTGAAATATAAATGGATCGAGAAACTGTTCAATATAGTATCCTTATTGCCGGTTGTTTCTCCGCCTTTTGTATTATCCTTATCCATGATCATGTTATTTGGCAGAAGCGGTATCATCAGCAGATATGTATTCCATATTTACGATTCCAATGTATATGGACTGAAGGGTATTGTAGTCGTGCAGACACTTACTTTCTTCCCGGTCTGCTATCTGATGCTTAAAGGATTGCTCAAGAACATTGATCCGTCTATTGAAGAGGCAGCCAGAGATATCGGGGCCTCCAGACTGAAAGTATTCTTAACCATTACACTTCCGCTGATGTTACCTGGCATTGGTAATGCATTTCTGGTTACTTTCATTGAATCTGTAGCAGATTTCGCAAACCCTATGTTGATTGGTGGTGACTTCGATACGTTAGCTACTACGATTTACCTACAGGTAACAGGTTCTTATGATTCCACGGGTGCAGCCGCAATGTCTGTTATCCTGCTGTCATTGACCTTGATCCTGTTCTTTATCCAGAAGTATTATCTGGAGAAAAAGACAACTGCAACTTTGACCGGCAAGGCATCCCGTGTACGTATGCCGATTACCGATAAGAGCGTAACGGTTCCGCTTACTGTATTCTGTACAGTAGTTGCAGCTTTTGTTGTACTGATGTATGTAATGATTCCTTTCGGAGCATTGTTTAAGTTATGGGGAAGGGATTATTCACTTTCTCTTAAATGGTTTGATTATCTGTTTAAATACAGTGGATTTAAGGCATTTAAGGATTCCTTTGTCCTTTCCATCATAGCAGCACCGATTACGGCATTGATGTCTATGGTAATTGCTTATCTGGTCGTAAAGAAGAAATTCAAATCCAAGGCATTCATTGAGTTTACTTCCATGCTGGCAATGGCAGTACCGGGAACTGTTCTCGGTATCGGATTTATCAGAGGTTATGCGAATGGTATCTTCCAGACCGGTGTGTTAAAAGGCATTTATGGTTCTGCAGCGATCCTGATTATCGTATTTATTGTCAGAAGTCTTCCTGTAGGAACCAGAAGTGGTATTTCTGCACTGAGACAGATTGATAAATCCATAGAAGAATCTGCATATGACCTTGGAGCCGGCAGCGGTAAAGTCTTTACTTCCATTACACTTCCATTGATCAAGGATTCCTTCTTCAGCGGACTGGTAACGGCTTTTGTACGTAGTATCACTGCAATCAGTGCAATCATTCTTCTGGTAACACCTCAGTTCCTGCTGATAACCTGTCAGATCAATGAATTTGCTGAGAAGGGCTATTATGGTGTTGCCTGTGCATATGCAACGATTCTGATCGCAATCGTATATGCTGCGGTATTGATTATGAATCTGTTCATCAAATTCTTCGGAACGAGCAAAAAAGTAAAGGATGCAGAAAG